>DAHVXO010000115.1 GCA_027356675.1 Symbiobacteriaceae bacterium
GTGGTGGCGAAGGTGTAGTCGCCGACCGGGTCCATGCCGGTGTAAGCGCCAGAGGCGTCCTTACCAAATCCGGTGTTGTAGGGATCCACCCAGTTGGCGCCCGTGGTGGTGTACCACGACGGAGCGGGCGTGATGCTGTAGACGGGGCCGGGCACCGGCAGATTCGGATCAGGGCTGGCGGTGACCCACCAGTCCGGGTCCAGGGTCCCGATGGCGTCGGTCACGAATGGTTGGGTTGTTCCAGTGCTGAGGTCCAGGTTGAAGCAGGGCTGAGGCTCGATCGCACCAGGATGGACACTCGCCGCCATGACCGGAACCGTCGAGAACAGCAGGGTACAGATCAGCAACATGACCGTCTTGAGTCGCACTGCCCGTCTCACGCGCATGGACACTTCCTGATGGTTTACATATGGGTACGTTACCTCAAACGGGTCCTGCAGTCGTTTTGTTCGATGATGGCGCGCGGAAAAGGAGATCCGCGGGGAGGGTATGGCGTGGCCATATCGAGTAACCCTATAGGGTTGAAAAGTCATCGTTCAAAATCAGTTCGTGCAAGGAAACGGCCTGAGGTCTCTGAGCAGGGCATAGCGAAGCTGACCTGACGGTATCGGTGTTCGATCGCCAGGCCCCGCAAGGGCTATGGGTAAGCTAGTGGTCTGCAGCGCAAGTCCTCATAGGAATTCAGACTGCGAGTCGGTTCATTTTCGGCCCGCCCGGCACCACGAATAAGGCGCAAGGGCACCCTCGGTCCACTTTTCACACGGTTACCAGGGTCCGGCCATGCAAAGTTGATGGCACCACGCTTGGACTTGGAGTACCGAGGCAGAACCAGCGGAAAGACGGCTGAGAGGTCCGCGAACCAGAGCTTGGCGATGAGGTCGGCATGCAGGAGCAGGACGGTAGGGTGACCGGGGTCGATGTACCGAGACTTGAGCTGCTCCGAAACGAAAGCCTGATACTCCTGCTGTGAACGAGTCTGTGGATGCAAGGGCAAGCACCACCTCAAAACCCAGTCCCCATGCGGCTTTCAGATTTCCCGAGAGACTACATCCGGCAGGGGAGGTGCGGGCGATGCTGCGGCAGGCGCTGTCCGGTGCGATCCTGTTAACGGGGTTGCTGTACCTGGTGGCCCTCAGGCAGCCTGGGCGCCCGGTGCGCTACCTGCTCAAGCCGGTGCCCATGCTCCTGATCACCGCCCTGGCGGCGGTGGGGGCGCACAATGCCCGGTCATGGCTGGTGGTGGCTGGACTGGCCATCTCAATCGTCGGCGACATTTGCCTGCTGTGGCCTGACCGTTGGTTCCGCCATGGCCTGGGTGCTTTCCTGGTCGCCCACATCCTCTATACCGGCGCCTTTGTCCTGGGCGCGCCGGGGATCGGCGTGTGGGATGTGTCCACCTTGCTATTGCTGTCAGCGGCAGCCATTGCGGTGTTCCAGCGCCTGCGCATCGGGGTGATGGCGGCAGGGGGAGGGAGCCTGCTGGTAGCAGTAGGGGTCTACATGGCCGTCATTACGTTGATGGTCTGGCGCGCCACCATGACCGGCAACCCGTTCGTGGCGGTGGGCGGCCTGCTTTTCTACCTGTCCGATGCCACCCTGGCTTGGAACCGCTTCGCGCGGCCCATCCGGGGGGCCGAGTACGCCGTCATGATCACCTACTACGCAGCGCAGTTCTGTCTGGCACTCAGCCTGACCCTGCCCTAGCCGCCGCAGGAAAGTCTGATGGCATCCTCCTACCCCTGGATCCGTTGCTGCAACCCGGCCTTGACCGCCGGCCACTCGTCGGCAATCACCGAGAAGTAGACCGAGTGGCGATACGACCCATCCGGCCGGATGCGATGGTTCCGCAGCGTCCCCTCATACCGGGCACCTAGCTTGCGGATTGCCGCCTGCGACCGGGTATTCAGGTTGTCGGTCTTCAAGCAGACCCGGATGGCCCCCCACGCCTCGAAGGCGTGCTGGAGCAAGAGCAGCTTCGCCTCCGGGTTGACCTTCCCGGCCCAGACGTCCGGAGCATACCAGGTCCAGCCGATCTCCACGCCTCGGGCGCCAGGTGTTACATCCATGTACCGTGTGCTCCCGACCACCCGCCCCGACGCTTGCAGCACCACGGCGAAGGCGAACTCCGTCCCGGCTGCCTCGGCCGCCAGTGCTTGCTCTACGATCACCGTCATCCCCTCAACCGTCAACGGCTGGGCCGGCATGTACGCCCAAATGGCCGGGTCCACACCGGCCGCCACCAGCGCCGGAACATGGTGCAGACGCAGCGGCTCCAGCCGAACAAACTTGCCCTCCAGGACTATGGGGCCTAACGAACCCATGGGTATCCCTCGCTTCCACGATCCATCGATACCTAACACTTTAGGGCCCAACGGCAGCGGCGTAAACAGCCAATTGCACGGGACAGAGCCCCAGCAGACCGACCTGTTCCGCAGCCTCATGCAGGCGGCCCAGTGCGCGCGACAGAGGCAGGGGGACCGCCCCTGCCTCTGTCGCGTGCACCTCATCAGTTGTGGTTACGATCAAGTTCACCAATCCGTCGGTTCACGAGATCCAGAAGCTCGCACTTGTCGGTCTTCAGCCCGGTCCGCAATGTGGCCTCCAGCGGAATGTGCTCCCACACCGGGTACCCCTGGGGCGCTCTGCTGTGTACGAGGATGCCGGTCTCTGTCACGTAAGCGACCCGCCCGTGCTGAAGAGTCAGGTACTGATGGGAGGCTGTGGCGTCGCCGCCAAAGTTCCGCCTCACCCGTGGTCACCCCCTGCGCTGCGACACGACTTGCAGGGATAATTCCACCATTACCTATTAAATTTCCTTCTAAAGTGTCGAGAAAACACAAACGAATCACAAGCTTATCTGTAGGCCGTCCAGATGGACGGCGCCCTGTTGCGATGCACAAGACTACTTCGTGACCGGTTGCGACTGCGACGGCCCCCACTGGGCACCCTCCCGGGCCGCCCACTTGAAGAAGACGATG
>DAHVXO010000309.1 GCA_027356675.1 Symbiobacteriaceae bacterium
TGCACGCCTGCGGGCACGACTTTCACATGGCGACCATTTTGGGCGCGGCCATGATCCTGCAGCAGTTGACGCCGTCCCTGTGCGGCACGGTGCGCCTCCTGTTCCAGCCTGCTGAAGAGATCGCCACGGGCGCCAACGCCCTGATCCGGGCCGGCGCCATGGCGGGCGTGCGAGCCGTCTTCGGTCTGCACAACAAGCCGGATCTGCCCTCGGGCCACGTGGGCATCAAGGCCGGACCACTCATGGCCGCGGCTGACACCATCACCATCCGGGTGACTGGGAAGGGCGGGCACGCCGCCATTCCGGATCTGACGATCGACCCGGTGGTAGCCGGGTCGGCCATCGTCATGGCCCTGCAGACCGCCGTCTCCCGCAGCACCTCGCCCCTGGACCCGGTGGTGGTCACCATCGCCTCCTTCCATGCGGGGAGCGCCCACAACGTCATCCCTCCCTCCGCCACCCTGGAGGGCACGGTCCGGACTTTCCGGTCGGATGTGCGGGCCCAGGTGCTCGAGTCGATCCGCCGCCTCGCCGCCGACGTAGCGGCCGGGTACGGCGCCACGGCCACCCTGGAGGTAGCGGCAGGCACCCACCCGGTCGACAACGACCCCGCCATGGCCGACCTGATGCGCCTGGCGGCGGCTGAGGTGGGCCTGCCGGTGGTAGAGGCGATTCCGACCATGGGCGCTGAAGATTTCGCCGCATATCAGCAGTTGGCGCCCGGGTGCTTCGTGTGGATGGGCACGGGGTGTGCACAGAACTGGCACCATCCGGCCTTTATGGTCGATGAAGCGGTCATCCCCAAAGGCGCAGCGCTCTTCGCACATACCGCGATGTTGGCGCTCAAACCGTAAAAGCTCACCCCGGCGGACTGGTTCCGTCGGGGTGATTGCGTTTCAGGCCTTCTTGCCGGGAAAGAGCGCCGGCGTGCCGGGCGGCACGTGGTAGAGCACCTGCCGAATCGCCCAGGCGTAGGCGACCAGGCCCGCCAGGACGACCGCCGCCCCCAGAGCCAGCACGGGCGCCAGCTTGAGCGAAAGCCCGACCGCCATGACCAGTGTCCCGGGGAACCAGGTCCAGTAGGTCGTCCAGCCAAAGCGGGGCTGGGACATCTCGTGGAGGAACGGGATCTTCTCCAACTTGTGCGTCCGGTTGCGGAACCGGTGGAGCCAGACCATGAACGGGATGATGCGCAGCAGCATGCCCATGATGGTCCCGCCGATGAAGGCCAGGGCTACGAAAAGCGTGAGCCCAGCGTTCAGCGGTCGGGAAGACCAGATCCCGAGGAGACCGGGCACGGCGACGGCCAGCGACAAGATCAGGGCCCCCCCTGCCGTCACGGCGTACCGGACGCTGAAGTCCAGCGGGCCCGGGCGGCGGTGCCGAAAGGCGTAGACGATGCCGCCGACATAGGCGATCAGGGCGGCCACGGCCACCGCAAGGCCAACACCCACGAGGACCCGACTCAAGAATAGCCCGGCGAAGATCAGCAGCACGGCGGTGGCCAGCGCCCCGCCAGTCCCGGCGACGAAGTTGGGCGGCAGCGACTTGGCCGGCGCAAACATCGGCACCAACTTGAGCCCGACCCCGATGATCATGAGGCTGAACCAACCGCCCAGGCCCAGGGCCAGGTGCGACGAAAGCCACGCCCCCTCCACCTCGCCGATAAAGCCGTAGCGCTGATTGAAGGCCATCGTCAGGCCCCAGGAGAGCGTAATGGCGTAGTAGAGCACGGCGGCGGCCATCCAGGCGCCATGCCAGTTCCAGCGCTCCACGGCCCGGAATGTGGGGACCATATTGACCAGAAACAGAACGCCGCCCAGGGCAACCAATGTGCCGCCGGTCGCGACCCAAATCGTATCGGCCCACAGGAAGCCGAGCACCATGGCACAGACCCCAACCACGTGCAGGCCCAGGTGAACGTTGGCGGCCATTTCACTGCGCAGGCGCGAGTACAGCAGCACCGGAGCCATCTGATAAACAGCGCCGGTCACGACCGTGCCGCCGAAACCCAGGGTAAAGAGGTGGGTGAGCATCAGCGTCGCGGGGTTGTGCAGGTAGTCGTTGACCAGCATGGGCGCCTTCCAGATGGCGACGCCCAGCAGGGCAGCTAGAAAGAGCAGGCCCGCGCTGAAATAGCGCATGGCAACGCCAAGTCCCGGCGCGCGCTCGGGGATGATCGTGTCAGCTCCGGCCTTGGGCGGCGTGGTCATAGCTGCCACCTCCTTCTGTTATAATGCCACCCGACCGCACGCTTCCGTGGTGATTTCCCGTACACCCGCCATATGACCCCTTACTGCGTAACAGCTCCCAGGCGGGCGCCAATGGCCGCCGCGCCCGTGATCAATCGCCGGAAGAGTGCGGCCACGGTGGGCACATCTGCAACCAGGCCGGTGCCCTGGCCGGCGAATACGTAGCCCTCTGCGAGATCGCCGTCCAGGGCCCCCCGGGCGTTCAGTTTGCCGGAGATGAGCGGGAGCAGTTCATCGAGTCCGGCGCCCAGCGCCTCCGCCGCCAACACCCGGTCGGCCCCGCCGGTCTTGAGTACCCGGGCCGGGCGCCCTACCGACCGTTCTATGATGACTGTGTCCATCTCCGTGGAGGCCATCAGGAGTTGCTTGTAGGCAGGGTGCGCCCGGCACTCCTGAACCGCGACGAACCGAGTGCCCATCTCGATGCCCTCAGCCCCCAGGGCGAGGGCCGCCACCAGGCCCCGGGCATCCATGATGCCCCCGCTGGCGACCACAGGAATCTTGACGGCATCCACAACCCGCGGGACCAGCGCCAGCGTGCCGATATCATCGCGCCCCAGGTGGCCGCCGCCGTCGTAGCCGACGGCGATCACCGCATCGGCCCCGAGGCTTTCCGCCTTCTGGGCGGCCCGCACACCCGCCACCAGGATCACCTTGCGGACGCCCGAGACCCGGGCGTCGATGTACTTCATGTATGGCTCAGGGTTGCCGCCGGTAATGCTGACGGCCCGGATCCCTTCTTCCAGGGCCACGTCGATGTAGGACTCCAGGGTCCGATGGCCCATGGCGAAATTGACCGCAAACGGTTTGGCAGTCAGAGCACGCGCCCGGCGGATTTCGGCCCGGAGCGCCTCGGCATCGGGAAAGGTCGCGGCGGTAATCTGCCCGAGTCCCCCGGCCTCTGACACGGCAACGCAGAGTTCAGCCAGAGCCAGGTAGGCCAGCCCGCCTTGAATGATCGGGTACTTGATGCCCAGAAGTTCGCAAAGTCGTGTGGAAAGCATCGCTGATTTCGTCCCCCTTCGCTCGGTTGATTCGATTTCGCTACCGGGGGCATCCTGCATGAGAGGAGGTGTTGCCCTTGATACCGCCATTCCGGCTGGCCCGCCTGTCGCCCGCGCAAATGACCGCCGTCGAGCACCTGGAACATGATTTGAACCTGACCCTGGTGGCGTGGGAACCAGGGCACGCGGAAGAGGCCACAACCGAACCCGAATCGACCGCCGCTACCTCGCTGGACGACAGCGACCTGATTCTCGACGCCCTCGTGGATGACTACCGAACCCACGACCCGCATCTCTGATGGCACCCTTCGGTCACGCAGGCTTATGTGAACTCATATCCTGCTGAAGAAGGAGGTGTTCTCCCTTGCTGTATGGTGCTTTCGGTGCCATTCCTGGCTTCGCCGGTGCTGGCGCAGCGGGCGTGGCCGGTGTTTCCCCGGCATTCTCTCCGTTCATCGGTGCGCAGGCCGGTGTGAATGATCTGACCATCGCCCCGGGCATCGCGGCGTACCCCGCTGCCAACGCCACAGTTTACCGAGTCTACGAGTACGCTGTGCCAGTCACAACGGTGGCCACTGTACCGTCCACCTTCCCGACCACCGCTGGTATCCCCGGGATCACTGCATATCCGGGCGGAATCGGCGCAGGCTACGGCGGCGTGATCTGACCGGTCCGGCCCACATTGAGCGGCGGGCGTCCACTTACGTGGGCGCCCGCCGCTCTTGGCTGACAGTCTAAAGGGATCGGACGCGACGCTGCCGCTGCGCAAAACTGACGACCTCGGTGTAGCCGACCCGCAGTGCCAACTCCCGGGCCTCCGCAAAGCCCCAGCCGACCTCCGCGGGACTGTGGGCGTCCGAGGAGATGACCAGCGGCACGCCCTGCCGTTGACACGCCGCCAGCAGTGCCGGCGTGGGATAATCTTCCCGCACGGGCTTACGGCGCCCGGCGGTGGAGAGTTCGATGGCCACGCCCGCCGCTCCGATCGCCCGAGCCACGTCCTCGTACAGCCGCCCCAGGTCCTGCGAGGGCCGGTGCCCGAACTTCTTGATCAGATCGATGTGGGCGAGAATATCGAAGAGCCCGCACTGGGCCGCCATGGTCTCGAGGGTGAAGAACTTGGCGTAGAGGTCCGAGATGTCCCACTCGGCGTAGCGGTTTACCTGGCCGGGGTCATCAAAGCCCCATTCGCCGATAAAGTGCACCGAACCGATCACATAGTCCCACGGAAAACGCGCTAGCAGGGCGGACAACTCTGCCTCCCGCCCCGGGATGAAGTCCGCCTCGATACCCAACCGGATCGGGATCTCCGGGTAGCGCTCACGCAGGCAGATGACGTCAGTGACGTACGCCTCCAGCTCCTCCATGCGCATGGCGATGCCCGGATCCCGCTCTGCCTCAGGGAGCCAGTACATGGGGATATGGTCGGAGAAGCCAATCTCACCGAGCCCGGCCGCAATGGCGGCCTCCACATACGCTGCCATGGTGCCGACTGCGTGGCCGCAGCGCGTGGTATGGGTATGATAATCCACCAGGTTTTTTCGCATGGCCGAAGTTTCGACCCGGTTTAGACCGATTCCTGCCCCATCATGCATACACCCCGCCCCTCCCTTGCATACTCTTACCACAGAGCGGACGAGCCGGGAGGGATTGGCGATGGCAAGACCCAGGGCGGCCATGCCCCAGGATATCAACGAAGTTGCGATCAGCTTGATTGAGCAGGGCCTGCAGGAGCAAAAGACGGTCAAGGAGATCCTGGCAGGGCTGCGGCAGGACCCGACCTTTACCGGGTACGGAACCGGGCGCCTCCTGCGCCAGTGGACGCGGGTCTGGCGGCCCATGGTCGCAGCCGGTGGGCGGGTCGCGCTGCCCCGGCAGGGTGGGGATCGGGGTGCCCGCCGTGGCGGCGGGGATAGCGGCGTGCGGGCGCAGCCGGCAGCGCAGGTTGCCGTCCGCCCCGAGGGACAGGAGATGCACCGCGTGGCCCTGGAGCGGATGATGGACCTGGTCTCGGCGATGCTGGCGGACGACCCGGATTCGGCGGCCCGGGATGCCGCCATGCGGGCCTTTCCCAGCTTTGTGCGAGCGGTGCGGTCGGTCGCCCGAAACGTTTGAGCGGCCGGAACGCCTGAACGGCGGCCCGCAGGGGCCGCCCTGATGTGCGCAGGGCCTTCTGGCGGGTAAACCCGGGACATGGTACCATGTTCCTGAGACCCCGTTCAGGAGGCATCCGTCTTGATCAAGCTGAAGTCTGCGCGCGAAATCGCCATCATGCGCGAGGCGGGGCGCATCGTCGCACAGTGCCACGCCGCGCTGGCTGAGCGCATTCGCCCGGGCGTCGCCACCCGGGAACTCGACCGCTTCGTGGAAGGGTTCCTGCGCGAGCGGGGCGCCGCACCGAGCTTCAAGGGCTATAACGGCTTCCCGGGCTCCATCTGCGTCGCCGTAGATGAGGTCGTCTGCCATGGGATTCCCGACCGGACCCGTCTGAAGCCCGGCGCCGTGATTACCGTTGACATCGGGGCCTTCTACAAGGGCTACCACGGGGACTCGGCGTGGTCCTACGCGGTCGGTACGGTCTCGCCTGAAGTGCAAAACTTGATGGACGTGACGCACCACAGTCTCTACGCCGGCATCGCTCAGTGCCGAGCGGGGAACCGGGTGGGCGACATCTCCCATGCCATTGAGTCCTACGCTGAGTCCCAGGGAATGGGCGTGGTGCGGGATTTCATCGGTCACGGCGTGGGACAGGAACTGCATGAGAGCCCCGAGGTCCCGCATTTCGGGAACCCGGGGACCGGGCCGCTGCTCAAGCCGGGCATGACCATCGCCATCGAACCGATGATCACCCTGGGCGACTGGCGAGTGCGAGTCGACAGAGACGGCTGGACAGCCCGCACGCAGGACGGCTCAATCTGCGTCCAGTATGAGCACACGGTCGCTATCACCGACGGCGACCCACTGATCCTTACCGAATTATAAGAGGGTAGGCTCCGGGCTGACTTGCAGTTGCGGAATCTGTGCTATGCACCAGTGGCGCCCACAAAAGGAGCTGATAGCATTTGCTCTCGGCTCCTTTTGTCAACAGTCTCGACGATGATTCCTAAATTAGAGTCCTCTGCGTAATCCCCGGCGATCGCACGATTGACGCAGCCGTTTACATGGGCATGAAGGATTTCCTGTGCACGCACGAAAGGAATATTTGAACGGTTTGACCAGTACTTGCGTCCTATGTTTTGCCGATAAAAAAGAGGAATTCGGTCTGGTAGACGAGTATTCGTATTACGGATTCGTTATAGATAGAGG
>DAHVXO010000330.1 GCA_027356675.1 Symbiobacteriaceae bacterium
GTGCCACCGTCGAAGGCGGTGCCGTCGCCGGAGATGCTGCCCTTCAGGAAGTTCATGGCAGGCGAGCCGATGAACCCGGCCACGAAGAGATTGGTGGGCCGATCGTAGAGCTCCTGCGGCGGCGCCACTTGCTGGATGATGCCGTCCTTCATGACGACGATGCGGTCGCCCATGGTCATGGCCTCGACCTGGTCATGGGTGACGTAGATGGTCGTGGTCTGCAGGCGCAGGTGCAGCTTGGAGAGTTCGGTGCGCATCTGCACGCGCAGCTTGGCGTCCAGGTTGGAGAGCGGCTCGTCCATCAGAAAGACGGCTGGGTCTCGCACGATGGCACGGCCCAGGGCGACGCGCTGCCGCTGACCGCCGGAGAGTTCCTTGGGCTTGCGGCCCAGCAGGTTGGAGAGGCCGAGAATCTCGCCGGCTTCCTTGACCCGCTTATCGATCTCGGGCTTGGAGAACTTGCGCAGCTTCAGGCCAAAGGCCATGTTCTCATAGACGTTCATGTGGGGATAGAGCGCATAGTTCTGGAAGACCATCGCGATATCGCGGTCCTTGGGCGCCACGTGGTTCACGAGCTTATCGCCGATGTAGATGTCGCCTTCGGAGATCTCTTCCAGACCTGCAATCATGCGCAGCGTCGTGGACTTGCCGCAACCGGATGGACCGACGAAGACGATGAACTCACGATCGTTGATCTCCAGGTTGAAATCCTTGACCACTTTGACCTCGCCGTAGTTCTTGAACACGTGATGGAGACTGACCTTTGCCATTGTGCGAGTCCTCCCTTGGCCCCTTGAGCCCTGGTGTATTCGAGACGGGGCGGTCCCGTCCCACTAGCAAACGCCTACTTGGAAGCAGGCGGCGTAGCCTTGGTTATGTGTGCAACTGCGTCCTGGAGTGACTCCACAGGGGTGCGGACACCCAGCAGACCGTACAGGAGGTCCCGGGCCACCGCCGGTGCGGCATCCTCCCAACCGGGACCGGTCCGGAGGGTGCGGTGCCCCGTGCGGACCTGGAAGGCCCGCGTCATGGCCGGGTCCCCATCCCAGGGGTTATTGGTCCGGGCGCCGGCGGGCATGAGGCCCGTGAGCCGGGCCAGTTGGATTTGATTGCTCGGCCCGGTCAAGAACTGGGCGAGGTTTGCCGCAGCCTTGACCCGGTCGGCGTCCTGCTTTGCGAAGACGGAGACGCCGTAGCTATAGCCAAGGGTCGTCTCCCCGGGGAAACCGGCGATGGTGACGTTGACGCCGAATGGCGGGTTTCGCAGGAGTGGAATGGCCCACGTTCCCACCGGCAAGACGGCGAAGGCGGGTGGGTTGGCCGCAAAGAGCGACCAGGTGGCCTCGGCGGTCAACTTGCCCGTGTCCGGGTGCAGCCAGCCGTCCGCCCCGAACTGAGCGAGCCGTTGTAGCCCCTCAACGGAGACGTTGTCCACGGTGGGACCCGAACCGATGGGTGCGCCCAAAAGGGGCCACCATTCATGGTAACCCGGCAGGTTATAGAAGCTAAGCCCAAAATGTCCGGCGCCCGACAGCTTCTTGAGACGATCGGCAAACTCGGCCTGCGACCAGCGGCCCTCGTTGGGCAGGGTCACCCCAGCGGCCTTGAACGCCGCCTCATTGAGGGCGAGGACCTGCGTATCGAGCAGCATGGGTAAACCCCGCTGCGCCGCACCGTCACGAAAGCCTTCCAGGGCGCCCGGCAAGTACTCCTGTAGGGCGGTCTGGTCCAGCACGGTGGTGAGGTCAGCGAGCCGGGGCCCCAGGTCGGCAAGGGATCGCCCGAAGAGCAGGTCCGGGGTGTCGCCGACTCCGGCGGTGCGGGCGGCGGATTCCAGTTCAGCCGGCGATGGCATGACCCGCAGTTCAACCTTGACGCCGGGGTGCCCGGCCTCGTAGGCGCGGGACTGGTCCTGGAACCAGACGACGTCGGGCTGCGCCGGGCCGGGGTAACCGGCGAGGCCGGCAGAGACCATGACCGTGAGGGTTCCCCGAAACTGGGGAGCCTTGATGGCGGTGGTGGCGGGCTTGGTGCAGCCACCCAGCGCAATGAAGAAAGCGGTCAGGAGGATGGCGGCATTGACGCCCCTCCAGAGCCGCCCGAATTGTACTGCTTTCAAAAAGAATGCAGCCCTCCTGCTCAGGTAAGGCTTTGGCAGGCACTTTGCTAGTGCTACGCCACTCCTGAGATTCGGGCTGCGGAGGTTCAAATCCTTTTTATTTGGTGGGCCGTTTTTTCCGAGCCGCTGCCGGGCGGCCTGCCTTGGGGGCGGGTCCCGGGCCTGTCCTGGGACGGGCGGGACGCTCGGTGCGGGCGGCGGCGGGACCGCCGGTGCGGCTGATGCGGGCCCTTGCTGCACCGGCCGAGCCGGATTGACCGCTGGAAGCCCGGGCCGGGTTCGGGACCGGGAGGCTGCCGGGCCTGGCCGGGCGTCCGGTGGGGCGAGGGCTCCGAACGGCACGCGGACCCCGCATGGGCTCTACGTCCCACTCATCGTCGGCGCCGGGCTTGGGACCGGCGGCCCGCGTCGGTCTGCGGGAGACCGGGCGACCGGTGCCGGGAGTGCGGTCGGGTCGCGGTCCACCCGCACCGCCGACCTGGACCCGTCCGGCACCACGGCGGATGGGGGCCCGGACCGGCGCCTGGGCCTCAGCAGCCTTGCCCCGGCTGGTCTTGAGGCCTACCGAGAGGCGCAGTTCGTCGATTTCCCGCTCCGTGAGGTCCCGCCACTGTCCGAGCTCCAAATCCTTGAGGCTGAGCGGTCCCAGCGTTGTGCGCTTGAGGTGGATCACCTCGTGGCCGACGGCCTCGAACATGCGGCGGACCTGCCGGTTGCGTCCTTCGTGAATCCGGATGGAAAGGGTGGCCGCGTTGGGCCCCTTGACCTCAATGAGTTTGACCTCGGCGGGCGCGGTCGGTCCGTCATCCAGTTCAATGCCAGATTCCAGCTCCTTGACCTTGCCGGGACCGGGCACGCCCCGTACTTTGGCGATGTAGGTCTTCTTGACCAGCTTGGCCGGGTGCATGAGGGCGTTGGCCAGGTCGCCGTCGTTGGTCAGCAGGAGCAGGCCCTCCGTGTCGTAATCCAGGCGACCGACGGGGTAGACCCGCTCGGCCACGTCTGCGCCCAGGAGGTCCAGGACCTTGGGCCGACCCTCCGGGTCGTAAAGGGTCGTCACATACCCCTTGGGTTTGTTCAGGAGGACGTACACAAGCCTTTCCGGCTTGCCCAACGGCCGTCCGTCCACTTCGATGAGGTCCTTGCCGGGCAGAATCTTGAGGCCCAGTTCGGTCACGACCTTGCCGTTGACGGTCACCCGCCCCGCCTGGATCAGTTCCTCACTGTGGCGGCGCGAGGCGACGCCGGCCTGGGCCATGACCTTATGCAGCCGCTGGGCGACCAGCGCCTCTGCGGCGTTCAGGTCACGAAGGGGCCGCTTGGGGCCACCGGGCGCTACCCGGGGAGTCGGTCCGCCCGCGACGGGCGAACGGGTGGGACGCCTGGCCGGCTCGGACCTGGGTGGGGTGGCAGGCATTCCCTTTACACGTACAGATGGGCGTTCCGCCATGCCGGAACGCAACTTGCGGCCCTCCTTCGAGAGCAGACCCTCGCGTTCAAGGAGGTCCAACGTTTCGTTATTGACTCCCGCGACGGGCCGGGAGCGCACCGGGGCCTTCACAGGTTTGCCAGGCGGGCGAGCGAAGCGCTGGGGCCGCTCGCCCGGAGTACCCGCCTGCGGCTTGCGGGGGCCGGCATTGGAACTGGGCCCGGCGGGCCGCCTGGGTTTCCGGGGCTTGTCTACCATTGGGTCACCACCTCACCAACAGACTTTACGGGACATAGAATGGCTTACTTTCGCCACGCCGGCATGGAGGTGAACCCAGTTGAAGCTGGGCATGGAACTCCTCGCGAGTCGCACCGAAAGGCTCCGGCTCGGCACCTTCTTTGAGCTGTGGATTGCCACGCCGGAGGGCACGCTCCGCCGGTCGCTGGGTCGCGATGAGTACCACCTCGGGCTAACCATCCTGCCGGGTAGACGCCTCGCGGCCACAGGGCGGATCCATACATGCCAACTGGATCTCGAAGCAGCGGAACTGGGTCCGAACCAGGCACGTCCTGCCACCTTGGTGGAAGCGGGCACTGAGGGTGCAATCCCCCTCGTGCTGGGAATCAGAACGAACCTATTCATCAACCTGGCTGATTTGGTGACCGGCTGCCGAGTGCGGCTACTCAGGGATACGCCTGAGGCCCTGGACTTGGCCTTCGATCATCCGCTGGTCGTGCCCACGGAAGTGGCGCCAGGACGCTTCGTGGTGGATGTGTCGGGTTTGCTGACCGGGGAGGGGGCTAGTCAATGACCCGGGCGATGACCTCGACCTCGCAGGCGGAATCCATCGGCAGGTGCGAGGTGCCAACGGCGGACCGGGCATGGCGGCCGGCATCGCCGAAGACCTGCTGATAGAGTTCCGAGGCGCCGTTGGCGACTGCGGGCTGGGCGGTGAAGCCGTCGGCACTGTTAATAAAGGCGGTCACCTTGACAATCTGGACGACCTTATCCAGCGATCCAACTGCTGCCCGCAGCACGGCCAGCGTGTTGATGGCACATAGCCGCGCCGCCTGATACCCGGTCTCCGGGGTCACTGCGCCGCCAACAGCGCCCTTGTACTTGAGCTGTCCACTCTCCATGCAAATCTGACCGCTCGTGAATACAAGGTCCCCGGTCCGCACGAACGACACATAGGCCGCCACGGGCTTGGGAGCCTCAGCAATAGTAATCCCCAACTCCTTCAGTTTGGCTTCGGCGCTCATGACAAATCCGCTCCCTATAATGAACTGCAAGTCATATCCTCTCCTATTCTTACCACAGACCTAGCGGAAAAACCAGTTGCATGCGTAGAGGGCGGCCAGAAAACCCATGCAGTCAGCCAGAAGCCCGACCGCAGCAGCGTAACGCGTCTTGCGGATTCCGACGGATCCGAAGTAGACCGTCAAGACATAGAACGTCGTATCAGTGGACCCCTGGACGATGGAGGCCAGGCGCCCGAGGTACGAATCCGGATGATAGGTCTTGAGCAGGTCGGCCGTGACCGCCAGGGCACCGGCCCCGGAGAGTGGACGCACGATCATCAGCGGCAACACTTCGGTGGGAAAGCCCAGTCGCGATGTGACCGGGCTGATGGCGCGCGCTGCCAGTTCCATCGCCCCCGAGGCGCGGAAGATCGAAAGCGCCACCATCATACCCACGAGGAAGGGGATGATGCGGACGGCCACCTGCAGCCCTTCCTCCGCCCCTTCGATGAAGGTGTCGTACACCTTGACCCGCCGGATGGCACCCCAGAGCGGAATCAGGGCCAGCATGCCGGGCACCGCCCAAAGCGAGACGGCGTCAAGCACCCGCATCCGCGATCACCTCCCCCGCGCCCGGTTCCAGCGCCGCACCGCCCAGTCGGCGGAGATGCCGAATGTACCAGCTACCAGCGTAGCCACCAGGGTAGCGACTACAATCTCCGCCGGGTTGGCGGAGCCGGCTGCGGCCCGCAGGGCAATAATGGTCCCGGGGATGAGCGTGATCGAAGCGGTGTTCAGTGCCAGGAAGGTACACATCGCTTCGCTGGCGGTGTCGCTGTCGCCGTTGAGTTCCTGCATGTGCTGCATGGCTTTGAGCCCCAGGGGCGTGGCCGCAGAGCCGAGCCCCAGCATGTTGGCGGAGACGTTCATCAGCACGGCGCCGACCGCCGGATGGTCGGGTGGTATCGACGGAAAGAGCGCCCTCACCACAGGGCGCAGCAGCCGGGCCAGTCCCTCCATCAACCCGCTCTTCTCGGCGATCTTCATGAGACCCATCCAGAGGGCCATCATACCCGCGAGGTTGATGATGGTCTCGATCGCCAGCTTGCCGGCGCCGAAGGCGGCATCGGTCACCGCTCCCGCCCGCCCCGCCACGGCAGCTACGCCGACCCCGGCCACCATCAGGGTCAGCCAGATCGCATTCAGCACGGCGCCACTCCTCCGCCCCTAGCGGTTGCCAGCGCCATTTTATGCGGCCTTGCGGCGCCGCAGGACAGAGAAAGGGCGGGAGGTCTGGCCTCCCGCCCAACAGCCGTCGGTCGCCTATACCTTGATCATTCGCTCCACCGGGAGCACGAAGACGGTCGCGCCGCCCACCTGCACCGTGGTTGAGCCGGCGGGCACCCCCTTGGGCGGGGACGTGGCCGTTTCGGCCGTCCCTTCAGTCCCCTTGCGGATGGGACAGGCGGATCCGATGATACCCATCGCTTCATCCATTTGTCCAGCGGGCACGCCGATGAGGAAGGTCGTATTCCCGGCCTTCAGGAATCCGCCGGTGCTCGCCAGCTTCGTCGCGCTGAAACCGTTCTTCGTCAGTTGATCGGTCAGTGCGGGCGCGAACTCGTCGCGGACGACTGCCACGATTAGCTTCACCAAAAACCGCCTCCTTCTGATCAGGCCGGCCTGATCAGGCTGGGTCTACCGGGGAGAATTCTCCGCAGCGTCTAGATTTCCCTTCCGTGAGCCGAGGGCGGCGACGATCAGGAATCCTGCGACTCCGATCATGCGCAGCAGGGTGGAGATCGCCAGCCCGGTGCGCAGCGGCATCAGCGTCATCATGTAGGCGCCGACCAGCGTGGCGATCGCGGCACCGACGCTTGTGACCGCCGAGTGGACAGCCAGGTACAGCGGGCGACCCTCTGCGGGGGAGACCTCCAACAAGGTGTTCAGGACTAGCAGCATGACCCCGGCGACGCCGGTGCCGGTGAAGAGAGTGACGACCACCAGCACGTATAGATTGGGCGTAACCGCATTCAGGGCAGGGGCAACAGCGAGCACGGCCGCCGCGACGCCCAGGACCTTGGTGGTGCCATACTGCTCGGACCAGCGGGTCCAGAGCGGGTAGGTGGCGATTGCGACGATCGAATTCGAGACGGTCAGGATGCCCAGCCACATGTTCGAGGCGCCCAGTTCCGTGATCTGAAAGCGGTCGAAGAGGGGCCAGACCATCTGCCAGGTGAAGTGAAAGAGGACCGAGGCGATGAGGAACCGTGTGAACGGCTTGTGGGTGAATACCGTGAGATAGCTCCGCAGGCCGCCGCCAGACGTCGCCCCTCTGGCTGGGCTTTCGCCGTGCTCAGACGCGTCCATCCGCAGGAAGTAGTAGATCTCGATCAAGCCGACCAGGAAAGACAGGGTGAAGAAGACCAGATAGCCATACGGGTACGGGAGCAGATCGTCCAGGAGCCAGCCGGTCGCAAAGGCCACCACCATGCCGACGCCGGTGGACCAGGATTGCCGTTCGGCCAGGGCCCGGCCGCGTTCGGTGCCGCAAAATACGTCGGCCAGGAAAGCGTTCAGGGCGGTCGTGGCCGCAGAGTTGGGGAAGACGGCCAGCACCCAGAAGAGGATCACGCCCCAGACACGCAGATGGGGCGGGAGCCACGGGACGGCTGCCACACCCAGCGTCGCTGCACGCCCGAGCAGGAAGATCGCTGCCACCAGGCGCTTGCGGTCGCGCACCCGCGCCACAGCGGCCGCCGCGCCCATCACGGCGATGACGCTTGCCGCGTTCGGCCACGAGGCCAAATAGCCAAGCTGCAGATTGTCGGCGCCCATGTCAATCGCCATCTTGCGGACGAACGGACCGATCATGTTGAGGGAAGCTGCTGCGTATGCAGCATTCAGGATGTTATAACGGGAGTTGCGATCCAAGACTGACCCCCACATCATTCGTGAGCCCAAATAGTCTATGACTCCACATATTATAACACGGTAGGCATACGTGGACACCCCTGTTCATAGCGTTGGATTGATGACCAGGCAAGGGGTGATGCCAGGTGGAGCGGTTAGCCCGCGCACATTTCCGGGTGATTCGCATCAATCGCTGGTCGGTGGCGCTGGTGCTCCTGGTGGCCCTGGCGCTGCTGCTGCTGCCGGCGCGCGGGTTACTGCCGGCGGCGGCCGGGCAGCCAGTCCGGGTGAGCGAGGGGGTCACCATTGGCGACCGGGACTTCTCGGGCAAGGGTGAGCAGGAGGCGCGTGCCATGCTGGCGGAGATGTCCGGTGCACTGCAGGCCGCCCCGGTGGCCGCCCATGAGCAGCGAGGGGCCACCGGCGTCAGCTACGTTGTCCCGGAGCTCAACGGGTATGTGCTGGATGTGGACACAACCTGGTTCCGGCTCAAGACGGCCCGGGCCGGGACGGTCGTGGAACCGGCCACCCGGGTGCAGAAACCGCCTCAGCGGCTCGTGGACTTCCCCCAGGCGGTGATTCGGCAGGGGAATGCCCGCAAGGCGGCGGTGGCGCTGCTAGTGAACGTGGACTGGGGCACCAAGGAACTGATCGAGATGCTGCCGGTGCTCAAGCGCAGGGGCGTCAAGGCAACCTTCTTCGTCTCAGGGCGGTGGGCGGCGGCACATGAAAACCTGCTCCGCACGATGGCGCAAGAGGGCCACGAGATTGCCACCCATGGCTACGACCTGTCCACTGGTCCGTCTGCTCTGGCTTCGGCCGGTCGCCTGAAAGACGACATCGCCCGCAGCGTGGGCGTGATCGAAAAGGCCACTGAGACGCAGGTGCGGTATTACGCCCCGCATATGTCTGAGGTGACCCCTGAGGTGCTGCGGTCGGCGGCAGATCTGCGGCTGCGGACGGTGCTGTACAGCCTGGATACCGTGGATTGGAAAGACTCCACCTCCGGTGAGATGATCCTGGCCACCATGGGCAAGGCGAAGCCGGGCGATCTGATCCTCCTCCACCCCAAGCCCAATACCGCCCGGGTCCTGGACCAGGCGCTGAGCCGGTTCGAGTCCGCCGGGCTCCGGCCTCAGACCCTCACCGAGGTG
>DAHVXO010000331.1 GCA_027356675.1 Symbiobacteriaceae bacterium
CCTCAAACCCGGCGGCGGACTGCGGGGTCACGCATTCCCCGCCCCGGGCCAGGATCTCCTGCTTGATACAGTTGGCCGCAGCGGTGGGGATCTGCTCCAGCAGGATCAGCCGCTGGATGCCCTTGGCGGCCATAATCGGGATGCCGCCCTTGTCCACGTCGATACGGAGCATCTCCCGGCGTAGGGCCTCCACGGTGTGGAGGTCGAGCAAACGGGCCCGGTAAGCCGATCTGGGCATACATCGCACCTCGCTCTTGAGACGGTGGGACCGGGGGGCCTGGTACGGTGCGCCCCGGTCTGGCAGAGGTCAGAAAAACAGCAGCCGGAGGAGGCCCACCAGGGCGCCGCCGCCGATGATCCAGTACGCTTCAACCTTCCCGCTCCCGGCGATTACGGCCGACACGGCCACACCTACGCCCTCCAGCAGGTTCGGCCGCAGGGGCACCGTCATGCGGATGCCTGTCGCCAGCACCATGCCGATGACGACCCACGGCACCCCGACCATCAGCGGGGTCAAGACTTCGCGGAACCGTCGCAGGCCCCGGGCGGCCAGAATCGAGACCGCCCAGGTGGGCAGCGAGACGCCCAGCAGCGCCACGGCGGCGCCGGTGGGTCCGCTGATCTGCCAGCCCAGAGCGACGACCAGCACGGAGAGCGGACCGGGAGTCAGTTGTCCGAGCGCCACGGCCCAGGCGAAGGCGGCAGGGCTGAGAAGACCAGCCCCCACCCAGGAGGCCTGCGCCACCGCGATGGTTCCATGCGCACCGCCGACGGCGGAGAGCCCTGCCAGCATCATCGTCCAGAAGATCCGCAGGAGGGTCATGCCGCCACCCCCCGCATCAGGAGGGCGCTCACCAGGATGCCGCCGACGACGGTCAGGGCCACGGGCAGCCCCAGCAGGATGGCCCCGGTCGTCAACGTAAGCACCAGCGGTCCCCGCCAGGCGCTCCGGCGGGCCCGGACGGCCATTCGCCACGCGTTCCCCAGCAAGACCCCGGCCACGGCCACGCTCAGGCTCCGGGTGATGGGGGCCAGGGGCCCAGACAGCAGGTCCGGGGTGACCAGGAGCATCGCCGCCGTCACGAGGATCGTCGGCGGGAGCATCACTGCGATGATGCTGATGGCCGCACCACTCGCCCCCGCCAGCCCATAGCCGGTCAGGCCTGCGAGCGAGACGAAGGTTGGCCCGGGCACCAGGGTGGAGACGGCCATGGCCTCCTGGAACTGCTCACGAGTAAGCCATCCATGGGTGGCGAAGTCCTCTTCCATGCGGGGGAGCATCGCGTACATGCCGCCCCAGGAGATCAGCCCGAAGCGAAACCAGAACTGTCCAAGTGCGTAGAGGGTGGGTCGAGTGCCGTGGCTCACGGGGGTCTCTCCTTTGAATGCCCGCTGATACCCGTGAGTATTCGGCGGCAGCGCGCATCTCCACCTGCAGCAGAGCGGGAAAAGGGGGCACCGGCCCGGCCGGCGCCCCCCGACTGCTTTACTTCAGCCGCGTCCCCCGGGCTGTTGTCAGGTGTTCCCGAATGGCCTTCAGCCGGGTCGCCAGTCGTGTTGCGTCCGCGTCACGCAAGAGCCCCCGGTCTCGCCTGGCCGCTGCGTCCCGGTCCATGGCCTGCGCCCCGGCCAAGGCAGCGTCCAGGTGCTCATCGCCAAGCGCCTCGCTGCGGGCGGCCAGTGCAGCGGACGCCGCCTGCACGTGGTCCGCCAGCCCATCTGACTGACGGAGCAAGTCGGCCTTCACCGCATCGCCCGCCCCCAGCGTCAGGATATCTACCCGCAGGTCCCTGACCTCGCCATGTACGTACTCGGACATGGACCGCTTGGTCGCCTTGACCTTCACTGTCGCCATATCCTCAGCCGCCGCATTCCGGTCCGCCAGGGACGTGGCCTGGAGGTGGAAGCGGTAGACGGCATCCTCCATGCCGGCCCAATCCGCCGGCACGCTCACCTGCGCCCGGGCGACCACCGACGTCCCAGACCCGATGCGGGACTCGACCCCGCTGCGCACGGCGGTCCCCGGCAGAGTGGGTTGGGCGTGGTACTTGAGCCCGTTGTCATCGAACCACTGGGTCATTCGGAACCGGTCGTCCACGTTCCCCTGGTTGTGGAGGGTGAAGTCGTAAACCGCCACCTCGCCGGGGTCAACCGTTTGCTGCACCTGGGCCTGCGCCCTGCGGATGTAAGCCAGCGCCTCGGTCGGCCGCACGAACCCGGCGCCCGAGGCATTCACTCCCCGGCCGAGGTCGAGTGCCGTCCGCTTCAACCCATCCCTGATCAGAAGCGGCTCGGCCCCGGTCGCCTGGACCAGCAGGGCCGCGACTCCCGCCACGTGCGGCGTGGCCATCGAGGTGCCGCTCATGGCCGCCCACTTGCCCCCCGGTGCCAGGGACGTGATGTTCAATCCCGGCGCCGCCACATCCGGCTTGGTGCGGCCATCGGACGTGGGGCCACGGCTCGACCAGTCCTGCAGCGAACGGGTGTTGTCCGTCGCGCCGACCGTCAGGGCGAGGCGGGCATCGCCCGGGCTCCCCACCGTGCTGAAATCCGGCCCACCGTTTCCGGCGGCCACGGCCACCACCACGCCGCTCTTGACGGCATTATCCACCACCTGGGCGAGGGCATCGTTGCCGCCCCCGGCCGGTCCGCCCAGAGAGAGATTGATCACCCGTGCCCCGTGTAGCACCGCCCACTCGATGCCGGCGATGACGCCCTCCTCGGTCCCCGACCCCGTCTCTGACAGCACTTTGACCGCCATGATGGTTGCCCCCGGCGCCACCCCCCGCCGCTGCGGATCCCGGGATGCGATGATCCCAGCCACGTGCGTCCCGTGCCCGTGTCCATCCATGGGGTCATCGTCGTTGTTGACAAAGTCGGGCCCCAGAATCACATGCCCCTTCAGCGCAGGGTGGATATAATCCACACCCGTGTCAACCACTGCGACTATGACCCCAGTCCCGTCGTACCCCAGCTTCCACAGCGGCGGCGCCCCGACCGCCGGCACTGACTGGTCCAACAGCGCCTGGACCGGCTTGTTCTCATTCACCCGGGCGACCCAGGGGAGCTTCGCCAACTCGCTGACCATCCCCGCGGGAATCCGCACCGAGACCCCGTCAATCAGGCTGAACTCACGGCGCACCTCGCCGCCCAGGGCTTCGATATCGGCCCTGGCCCGGTCCGGAAGCACGCCTCCCGCCAGCACGATTACCGTGACCCCGTCTTCATTCCCCGAGAGCCGCCGCAACTCTGGCGAGAGCTTCGGCCCTGGCACGGCGCTCGACCCGTACAGGTCGACGCGCCCTTCGTGGAACTCCAGCACCTTCAGATCGGACTTGGCGGTCACGGTCTTGCACGACCCCGAGACCGTCGCCGTGATGGTCCGGGTCCCCTTCTTTGTCATCGGCGATCGCTCGGGCGTCACGTTCACGTAGACCACCTGACCGAAGAAGGGGAAGAGGCTGACCCGACCGCCGTACTCGACCTCCACCCAGTCGGCGGGAACCCCGGCCACCGTGACCTTGTAGTCATCCGGCCGGTTGCCCCGGTTGACCACCTCGAACCCGAAGCGGGCCGTCTCTCCCGGCCGTACCGCCAGCCGCTTATCCTGCGCCCGGAAGTTCAGGTCGCACCGGGGGGTGGGGTCCTCCCACCAGAAGAGCGTCGCCGGGTCCTGGGGCGGCTCGATGAAGATCGGCCCTTGAATCTCCACCATCTTTCCGCCCCGGATGGTCAACAGCAGTTCATCGACCCGGTCGATCCGGACCCAGCCCTCCCCATCCGTGGTGAAGACCTCGCTGTACCCCCGCTGCGGCAACTCTACCGTGGCCGTCATCCCCGCCGCCGGCGATCCATCCGCCTGCAACACCCGAAATGACATTCGGGTGTTTGTCTTGATGCTGTAAGTCTTCGGGGTCGAGAACACCGCCAGGCCCGCCCCATTTACATCCTTACGGGTGAAATTGCGGGATGAGGCAGTGGTGTCACTCAGGCTCACCCGGCCGGTCTCATCCCGGCCATCCACTTCGATGTGCAGGTTGCGCACCTGCCACCCCCGGGTCTTGACCAGCGAGACCGGCGAGCGCACGCGGATCTGCTCCACTAGCTTGTATCCGTACTGCCCGGGTTCGGCGGGGCTCATGGTGCCCCGGATACCCATCTGTGGCAGCTCAAACTGCACATCTGCCCCGGCCAGGGCCGTGTGATCATCCTTGACCAGATAAGTCCGGCCCGAGGCGGTCGCCGTGACCAGCATGGTCCGGCTATCCTCCAGGTCGTACTCGTAGCGCTCCAGGCGGGCCGTCAGGGCGATGGAGTCCGGGTCGACCGGCTTGCCCGCCGCCCCGGCCGGGCGGCCCTGCAGCATCACCACCGATGCCGACGCCGCCAGGATTCCCACCGCCAGCAGGCCGGCCAATCCCACGGCCACTTGTCGCACTTGCACGGGACCACCTCCCACTCAACGGTCACGGTCCACGGCGAGGTCGGCCAGGGCGCACAGTTCGGCGACGGGCCCGGTCCTGCGGAGCGACTGCGCCGCCCGGCGGGCCTGGGCGGCCAGGTCAAGCGCGACCGCCCGGGCTCCGCCCAGCGCCCCCGCATCCGCCAAAGCCGCGGCCACCCGGCGGACGCCGTCGTCACTCAGATGGGGCCGCCCGAACGACCGCTCCAACAGCCGCCGCACCGCCGTGTCTCGCTGCCCCAGCAGCATCGGCAGCGTGGCGATGCCATGGCGCAGATCGCCCCCGATGGGCTTGCCCAGCACCGCTGGGTCCCCGGTGAAATCCAGGATATCGTCGGTGATCTGAAATGCCATGCCGACCCGCCGTCCATACGCCGCCAGGGTCGCTTGCACGATGGGCGGGGCCCCGGCCGCCAGCGCCCCGGCCCGGCAGGCAGTCTCCAGGAAGACCGCCGTCTTCCGATAGATGCGGTCGTAGTATGGCTGCAGCGACGACCCCAGTCTCCCTGCCTGCTCCGCCTCGGCGATGGCCCCGGCGCAGAGCGCCTGCACCATGTGGGCGATCATGCGCACAAGGCGTGCATCGGAGTCGACATACAGCAACTCAAAGGATGTGGCGAAGAGCCAGTCCCCCGCCAACACGGCCAGCCCGTTGCCCCACAGGGCGGAGATGGTCGGCCGTCCCCGGCGGGTCGGCGCCGCGTCGACCACATCATCATGGGTGAGGGTGGCGAGATGGATCAGCTCCAGCCCCGCTGCCACGCGTATCACGCTCTCCCGCCGCTCGGGCCGCCCGAAGGCGCCGGCGAGCAGGCAGAGTAGCGGCCGGAGGCGCTTGCCCCCCGCCCCGGCGGTGTGACTGACCATCTGCGTGACCAACTGCGAGCGGTCGTGCAGCGCCTCTTTCAGGCGGGTCTCCACCGCCAGCAGATCAGGTACCATCCCGTCCACCTGCCTTCAGCCAGCTTCGGGTCGCCACGGCCATGACGGCGGTCAGGCCCACCGTCGCCGCCAGGTACGTGCCGTTTGCCAGGGCGAGCCAGTCTGCCGGCCGCCAGCCTCCGGGGAGATGGGGGACCAGCCGGAAGAACAGCCCCGCGGAAAGGAGGTAGAGCAGCAGTGAGACCAGCACCGGCAGCGGGGCCGCCAGCGCTGCCGAGAGCGGGGGGAGGTGGTGGATGCGCCGCTGGGCCTGATAGCCCACCGCGGTCAACCAGGCGAAGGTGACCAACTGCCCCACCCCCAGGTTGGGGCGATAGAACGGCGATGCGTCCAGTGTCAGCGACGGCAACGGCCACCACACATGCAGGTAGTTCAGGATCCCGATCCCCAGGTACGACAGCATGGCCACCCCGAAGACCTGCAGAAAGGGGCGAAACGCCCCCATCCCGCCCAGGATGCGGCCGCTGGCGAACAGAACCACGGCGGTCGTGAACCAGAGAAAGTGAGCCGAGGGGATGTTGAGCAGCAAGAACGGACCACCATACCTGAAGTACCAGTCTGCCCGTCCGAGCATGACCGGAAGCTCGTGGAGCCGCCCGGTCATGAGGTAATACCAGAGTCCCTCCACCACACCCCGGAGCAATCCGAACAACCCGAGGATGACCGCCAACTGCCCGATCCCCGGCCCCGCCGTGAGCACCGCCGCGACCCCGACCCCGGGCCGCACCACCATCCGCCCAAACTGCCCCGGCACCTCACCCAACCACTTGCGCACCCACATAGAGCACGGTCACCCCCATAAAGAGGAGGATGGCCTGGCGGTACGCCACCCGCGCTGCCCCGGGGTCCCGGAGCAGCCGGGACAGTAGCACCAGGTTCGCCACCAATGCCGCCGCCACCATCGCCCCAGCCAGCCATGACCCCACCGTAGCGAACAAGGGCAGATACCCGACCCCGACCACCGCCAAGTTCACCAGCGCAGCACGCCTGAGCCCCAACACCACCGGCAGGGTGCGCACGCCCCCGGCCCGGTCGCCGTCCACATCCTTGAAGTCCTTGACCATCGAGGCCGCTGCCGCCAGCCAGCCCAGGCTCCCTGCCGAGACCAGTCCCTGCGCCGGGATGGTTCCCTGGGCCATCATCCCGCCGAGGAGTGCGCCCCCGACTCCCAACCCGATGATGGCGTTCGCCACGAACCCGTTGGTCCGCAGCCGCAGGGGCGGCAGCGAATAGGCGAGACCCAGCGCGATTGCGGCCACCACGGCCCACAGGGCCAAGTCGCTCCCCTCAACGGCCACCAGACCCAGCGCAATCACGAGAGACCCGACCGCCCAGATTGTCACCGTGCCCCGCCTGACCCGTTCCGAGACGAGCGGTCGCCCCGGATTACTCAGCCGGTCGATGACACCATCCGACAGGTCATTGACCAGGGCCACCCCTACCCAGAGGAGTCCAACGACCACCGCTGCCCCCAGGGCGTGAGCCAGCGACCACATGACCGGCTGGAACAACTCGGGATACCGCAACCCCAGCCACAAAAACGGCCACCGCCTTCCCAGCGGAGTCGGCGGAAAATCCGGCGCCAGGAAAGCAGGTGAGAGGGTGGCGCCAGCCAGTGTCAGCAGGCACATGAGCGCCAGCACCCGGGGCTTGGCCAACTCACTGAGAACCCGCATACCACCCTTCCCTTTCCGGAAAATTACGGAATCCGTTTCGCCCCCACCCTACCATCGACCCCCTGCGAACGGTGAAATCACCCGCAGGTGGAATCCTGCACCTGCACCGTCGCTAACGAACACCTCGGGATCACTTTGCCCCAGGTCAGACGCCCCTGGACAGGGCGCCGGGGGGACGCGAGTACGCCATTCGTCTACCCAACCCAATCTTGTTTGACTTCCCCTCAAGGGTTGCCTATAATTCCGTATAAATGGCCTCGGATCCAAGAAAGGAGGGGGCGGCATGGCAGATCGGCTATACACACCGGCTGACGTGAACCGTTTCATCCCCGAGCTGGAGCGCATCATCAAAGGCCTCCGGGCCCTCGAGGGCGAGATTCAGGAGAAGGAATGGCGGCTCAAGCAGGCCAAGGTAGAGGCCCGCCGCCGTGGCGATACCGTCAACGACACCACCTTCCTGCGCGACGAAGCCGAAATCGACTTCCTGCGTATCCTGGCCCAGGGCCAGTTTGACTGGGTTCGGGAGATGGGCGGCGAGATCAAGGGCGGCTACCTGGTCGACTTCCCCGGTCAGATCGACGGCCAGGATGTCCTCCTCTGCTGGAAACCCGGCGAGCCCGCCGTGCGCTGGTACCATGGCCTCTATGAGGGGATGATGGGCCGCAAGCCCATCCCCGACACCCTCCTTACAGAGAATGAGTCCCCACCCAATACGGAGGCCGGCTAAGTGGGCAAACTGCGATCGATCAAGGGCGGCCGCCGCACCGCGTACGCGGCGCAGCTCCTGGCCCGGGAACCCGGTTGGGAGGTCCGCCAGATCTACGGACCCGACAGCACCCTGTCCGGCGACCTGATCATCCTCTACACCCCGTCACAGGTCCGGGCCATCGTGCTCCTGCGCGCCGTCCCGGCCGAGGCCGATTGGGAGTCCCTGGACACCTGGGTCCTCGGCCAGATCGACAACTACGAGCGCCGCTATGTGGTGGACTATTATGAGGGCCGGTATATCAATGGGGTCGAAGGCCCCGCCGAACGCCCCACCGATGACGAATGAAAGACCCGGGGCCTTGGTGCCCCGGGTCTTTTCTACTTCTTGAGCGCCTCTGCCAGCACATCCACCAGGTGCCGCACCTTGACCCGCCCCGCGAGCCCTGCGGACTGTACCCCCTCGATCATCTCCAACTGGCACCCCGGGTTCGTGACCACGACCGTCGTGGCCCCGGTAGCGACTACGTTTTGCATCTTCCGGGAGAGCAGCCTGTCTGATGCCTCCGCCTGCGCCACCGAGTACGTGCCCCCCGACCCACAGCACTGGTCGCACTCGGGCAATTCGACGAACCGGGCCCCCGGGACCGCCTTGAGCAGCTGCCGGGGCGGCGCCGACACCCGCTGCACATTCCGCAGATGGCACGAGTCCTGGTACGTGATGGTCTCCGCCAGCGGCCCCAGGGGCAGCGGATCCAACTCCGCCAGCACCTGCGAGACGTCCCGGCACGCGGCGCTGAACCGCTTCGCCCGTTCGGCCCACTCGGGGTCATCCGCCAGGGTGCGGCCGTACTCGACCAACTCTGACCCACACCCACCGGCCGTATTGACAATGTAATCGTAGCCGCCCTGCTCAAACACGGCGATGTTCCGCCTGGCCTGCTCCCGCGCCGCCGCCAGGTCGCCGGAGTGGCTGTGGACCGCGCCGCAGCAACCCTGCCCCGGCGGGACCGCCACCTCGCACCCTGCGGCCGCCAGGACGGTGATGGCGTTCTGGTTCGTCTCCCAGAAGGCGATCTCCTGGATGCACCCGGCGAAGAAACCGATCCGGAGCCGGCGCGGCCCCACAGCGGGCGTCACCGTTGGACGCGACCACCGCCGCCAGGGCGAGGCCGCCTGTGGCAGGGACTTCTCCATGTCGGCCAGGCCCTTGCCGCCGATTCGCTCGCTGATGCGCAGTCCCCGGGCGACCCGGTAGAGACCCGAGCGCTGGTAGAGCCAGAGCCCGAAGGCCGCCAGCTTGATGCCCAGCGGCTTGCCCAGGAAGTGATCGTACGCGAACCGGACCAGGCGCGGCTCCGGCCGGATCTTCTCTAACTCCTGCTTCGTGCCAAAGAGCAGATGGCCATACTCGACCCCGGCCGGACAGACCACTTCACAGGCCTGACACCCGACGCAAAAGTCCAGGGCGGGTGCGATCTCTGCCAGCTCCAGCTTCCCGTCCTGCACGGCCTTCATGAGGGCAATCCGTCCGCGGGGCGAGGCCGATTCGATCGGCCGCAGCTTATAGGTGGGGCAGGCGGGGAGGCAGAACCCGCACCGCATGCAGCCCTGCAGCATGTCCTCATCCAATTGCAGTTGCGCCAGCGGCGTGCTCATGCCCGTACCACCACCCGGCGCCGCGACTGGCCGGCGATCATCTTCCCGGGGTTCAGGAGGCCCAGCGGGTCAAAGGCCGCCTTGACCGACTTCATCACAGCGATGCCGACCGGCCCCAGCCGCCATTCGAGATACCCCGCCTTGGCCTCGCCCACCCCGTGCTCGCCCGTGATGGTGCCGCCCAGGCGCAGGGCCTCGGCGAAGATCTCTTCAAACGCCTGCTCAACCCGGTGGATCTCGGCCGTGTTGCGCTCATCCGTCAGACAGGTCGGATGGAGGTTGCCATCCCCGGCGTGCCCGAAGGTGCAGATCTGCACCCCGTACTTCTCAGCGATCCGGTTGATGGCGGCGACCATCGCCGCCACCTGGCTGCGCGGCACGGTGGCATCCTCGAGAATCGTGGTGGGCCTCCGCCGTGCCAGCGCCGAGAGGGCCGTCCGCCGGGCCTGCATCAGTGCGGCCTCCTGGGCGGGGTCATTCGCCATCTGCACATCGAACGCGCCCTCGGACCGGGCGATCTCCACGATGCGGGCGATGTCGCGCTCGCACATCTCGGCCGCCCCATCCTGCTGGATCAGCAGCATCGCAGCGGCCTCCACCGGCAGTCCGATCTTGGCGAAGTCCTCGACCACCCGGATCGTGCCGTTGTCCAGGAACTCCAGGGTCACGGGTATGATCCGACCTGCGATGATCTTGCTGACCGTGCGGGCCGCGGCGTTCACATCATGATAGATGGCAACGGCCGTCCGCCTGGTCTCCGGCAGGGGCAGGAGCTTGACCAGCACTTCGGTCACAACGCCCAGGGTCCCCTCCGACCCGACGAAGAGCTTGACCAGGTCATACCCGGCCACATCCTTGACGTTCTTGCCGCCGATGCGCAGGATGCGCCCGTCGACCAGCACGACTTCGAGGCCCATGACGTAGTCCTTGGTCACACCATACTTGAGCCCCCGCAACCCACCAGCGCCCTCCGCTACGTTCCCACCGACGGTCGACGTCACCATCGACCCCGGATCAGGCGGATAGAAGAGCCCCAGCGCCTCCACTGCCGCATGCAGCTTGGCCGTGATGACCCCGGCCTGCACCCGGGCCGTCA
>DAHVXO010000334.1 GCA_027356675.1 Symbiobacteriaceae bacterium
CCCACTGGATGATCCGAGAGGGGTCCACTCCAGGTATTTCTGGTGGGCGGCAGGGCGGTGCTGGGGATCGGTCGTGTAATGCCCCTTGCCGTAGGCGCGAACGTGGCTGGCCACCCGCCTGCCCGCATGAAAGACTTCCACCGTGGTGGCCGTCAGCCTGAGCTCCACTTCCGCATGCACCAGCTGGTAGGGCACGCTGTAAAAGTTGTGGTCCGCCTGGACGTGGTAGTCGATGTTCGCCTTGGCCTTCT
Organism: Symbiobacteriaceae bacterium; assembly: GCA_027356675.1. The sequence goes on from DAHVXO010000334.1 coordinate 252, forward strand.
TCCACTCGGCCACCTCGTACCGCTGCGCCGGGAGGGGCTGCAGAGCCGGGCGGTCCAGGGTCTCGAACAGCGACCGGCGTGATCCTTCCAGCTTCTGAAACGGCTTGTTGTTCAGCACCGTCAACAGCTCAGCGATGGCCGCGTTGAGTTCGGCCAGGCTGAAGAAGCGTCGGTTGCGCAGGGCTGCCAGGATCCAGCGCTCAACCAGGAGCACAGCCGACTCTACCTTGGCCTTGTCTCGTGGCTTCTTGGGCCGGGCCGGGATGACGACGGCGCCGTAGTGGGCGGCCAGCTCCGCATAGGTGGCGTTGACCTCCGGCTCGTAGCGGGAGGCGCTGGAAACGCCCGCCTTGAGGTTGTCTGGCACCAGGACGGCCGATGCGCCGCCAAAGAACTCAAAGGCGCGGCAATGCGCGCCGATCCAGGACCCCAATTCCTGGGTCCAGGCAGCTTCGGCGTAGGTGTAACTACTGGCGCCAAGCACAGCCACGAAGATCTGCGCCTGCTGAATCTCGCCGGTCTTCGGGTCCACAACCGGCATGGTCTGACCGACATAGTCCAGGAACAGCTTCTCGCCGGCCCGATGGGTCTGGCGCAACACAAGATCCAGCTTATCGCCCCAGCAGTGGTAGTGGTCGCAGAACTGGCTGTACTGGTAACCGTCGGGATGGGCCTGCTTGTACTCGGCCCAGAGCAACTGGAGGGTGACGCCCTTGAGCCGCAGCTCGCGGTGAATCCACTCCATGTCGGGCTCTGGCCGCGCCTTCGCCGACACCGGATTCCCTGGGTACAACTTGGCCTGCAGAGCTGCGTCGTCCATCTCATCGGACAGGGGCCAGCAAAGTCCTGCCGCCTGGGCCCGGCGGAGCAGGTCGCCGACCGTGCTGTGCGAGATGTTCAGGCCTGTGGCGATCTGCCGTGAGCTTAGGCCCAGTTCGTGCTTGAGTCGTAGAATCTCCCTGTTCTTGCGCATGGATAGCCTCCGATTTGCCACCGGCAACCGTCACCTTCCTGGTCGTGTCTCTAACACGTGGTTCCAGGAACAGGCAGACAGCACCTGTGGCGGGGTGGTTTTCCAGCGCCGCTTCACTCCGGTTCGCCGGTTCCGGCCCAATCGTTAGGGGTGGACGATTTGGTCCGGAATGGCTGGACGAATTCGTCCGGAATCAGTGGACGATTTCCGCCGGAACGACTGGACGATTTGAACCGGAACGGGTGGACGATTTGGTCCGGAATATGCAGCAGTACGGCCTGCTGATTCGCGAAACGGTGCGCCGGTCTACTGGTTTGCATTCCCAGCTTATCTGCGCCCTTAGGAAAGCCGGACTCCCACTGGGCCGGCTTGTTCGTCGCCGTCATTCCGTTCATTGCTCACATAGGGACTAATACCCAATTTTGTTGACATTCAACTGGGTGCCGTTTACTATTATCGTATGACAGTGGACGTTCAATCTATGATGCAAACTGGTTGGGGGGAGAGGTGGTTCCATGCGGGGGAGCACGGGACTCTTCGGGATCGTGGCGTTTCTGCTTCCTCTATGCCTGGTAGGATATGCCTTCAAGCGTTACGTGGGGAAGCGCGACGCCGAAGCCACTCTCCTAAAAAATCTCCTTTCCGCCCTACATGGTGGGTCGGCGATGTTGACTGATCGCCTGGATGCACAGCTGGTGCTGGGCCGCGTGAAGGACCTGATGGTTCAGACCCTGGCCATACCGAATGGGGCCGTCTTTGGGTTGGATCAAGGAACGCTCCGGTGCCTTGGCGCGTGGCGGAACGGGCGCGATTGCAATGACAGCGAGATCGCTGCCATTGCGGCGGCCTGCGGGCAGTCGGTTGGCGGGAGCGGCACGGGGCATATCCGCATCGCAGGTGAGTCATGGTGCGTGCTCCCATTGGTGACTAACGCATCGCCAGTTGGTCTCCTGTGCCTCAGTGGCGCTGCATTGCGTCTGCGCCGGAGCGCGGAAGTATTTGAGGCATTTGCGGCCCAGGTCGCCGCAGCTTTGGCTATTGGCCGGCTCTATGAAGAGACCCGCACCCTGGCCCTTACCGATGCCCTGACCGGTCTGGCCAGCCAGCGCAGCATGCGCGACCAGCTAGGTGCGCTGTTGGAGCGAGCCCGAACGGCGGGGACTTCACTTTCACTTGTCACCCTGGACCTGGACAAGTTCAAGCAGATCAACGACCGGTTTGGCCATCCCGTCGGCGACCGGGCGATTCGCGAGGTCGCCAACATCATCCGGAGCCGGATGGGGCCGGAGGACGTGGCCTCCCGCAATGGCGGGGACGAGTTCACCCTGCTCCTGCCCGGGCGGCAGCCTGAGGAGGCTCGCGCCCTGATGGAAGGGCTGGCTGATGCCGTGGCGGATACCGAACTGCTCAATGGTAAGCAGCGAATCCCGCTCACGTTGAGCGTCGGCATCGCCACCTTCCCCGACCATGCCGGCGCCCTGCCGGCGCTGATCAGCCGGAGCGACCAGGCGACCTACATTGCCAAGCATATCGGGCGCAACCGGGTGACCGTCTGGGGTGACCTATCCGGCATCGAAGACCAACTGGGCCACCACTGGGGCTGGGCGCCGGAAGAGAAGCGGGACTCCCCGGGGCAGTTGGCCGACCCCATCAAAGTCATGACTGCCATGGTCGATGCTCGCGATGGTCTCACCTATGGTCATAGCGTTCGTGTCGAGAAGTACTGCGCCGCGGTGGCCCGAGTGCAGGGCCTCAGCGAGCAGGCGGTAGCAGACATCAGTCTTGGCGGGCTCCTCCATGACGTGGGCAAGATTGGCATTCCGGACGCCATCCTCAATAAACCCGGACCGCTGACCCTGCCAGAGACCGAGACGGTTCAGCAGCACCCGGAAATCGGGGCCGAACTGATGCGTCGCATCGGCATGCCGGAGGAACTGGTCGCCATGGTGCTGCATCATCATGAGTTCTTTGACGGGTCGGGGTATCCGTTCGGTCTGTCTGGACGGGATATTCCGCTCGGCGCCCGCATCATCGCAGTTTGCGACGCCTTCGAAGCCATCACATCGCGGCGGCCCTACAACCTGCCAAAGCCGGTCCCGTGGGCGGTGGAGGAACTGCGGCGTTGCGGCGGTATCCAGTTTGATCCCGAGATCGTGGGCGCGTTTGTCAACCGGGTGCTTGCAGAGGATGCAACAGTCAAAGCGGCGGCAGTCGCGGCCGGTCGCCGGACAGTTCGCACCGGCCCCGCCTGCACCTGACCCCAGCGCCTCCCTTACGTAAACGAGGCCCGCACCCGGTACGCCGGAGAGTGCGGGCCTTTGCGTATTCAGCGGGCCAGGTAGACCACGTCGTCCTCCGCGGCGGCGGCGGCTGCCACCGGGATGGCCAGGACCTCGCGGTACCGGCTGAGCAGTAAGGCCTCAAACCTCGGGGAGGCCGAGGCGGACCAGAAAGCCAGCACACCGCCGGGTGCCAGCATTCGGCTCAGGTGTGCGAGCCCTTCGGGGCCCCAGAGCATGGCGTTTTCCGCAAATACGATCCAGTCGGGACCGTTATCCGTGTCGAGGGCGATCAGGTCATAGGGCTCAGCGGCACCATGAGACAGGAACGCCGCGAAATCCGCGACGACCAGGTCTGTGCGGGAGTCGTCCAGGGCTCGTCCGTGAAACGGCGCCAGGTGTGTCCTGTTCCAATCAACGACTTTCGGCTCAATCTCGACGACAGTGACCCGCTCTACTGCGGAGCAGTCCAGGGCGGCCCGCAGGGTGTAGCCGACACCGAGACCGCCCACCAATATTCGGCGGGGGTTTGGCACCCACCGCTGGGCAAGCCTGATGAGGGCACCCTCGGATTCACCGTTGTATGTGGCCATGAGAAAGGAACCGTTGGAGATGACCTCGTAGGCCTCGCCGCGGCGCTGCAACTGCAGTTCACCCCGTGGCGTCGCCACCCGCTCGATCACCTCAGCAGGCTGGTGCGCTGGTCGCATGTCCTCACTCCTCGATTCCGGGTGGCGGTTTCAGGCTCCACTGCACCACTTCCAGCGGCGGTGCCTGCGTTAGTGGCCATGGGTTCACCGGTGTGTTGCCGATGGTCGCCGTCCAGTGCAGGTGGGGTCCGGTTGAGAAACCAGTGCTACCAACGGTGCCGATGCGTTGACCGGGTTCAACCCAATCGCCTGGGGCCACGGTCACCCGGTCGCAGTGGTAGTACGTCGTGTAGAGGTTATATCCATGATCGATGATGATGGTCCAGCCCGTCACAATGAGCCGCTCGGCCAGGACCACGCGGCCCGGTGCCGGGGCCAGGACGGGCGTCCCCGTGTCGGCGCCGAAGTCCATGCCACTGTGGCGGCCCGTCTCCACACCATTTACGTAGCGGATCTCGCCGAAGTGGGTCGTGATCTCCAGCTTGCCGGCCAGCGGCGGTTGGAACGCCCCCCGCCACAGCGGGCGGGGTTCGCTGTTGGAGCGGACGGCGAAGAGACGCCGCCACTCCTCGTCCTGACGGGGATCGTAGTAGATGTCCGTGAGGTCCTTCGTGACGGTCAGGCGATCCTCGGTGAACCGCTTCTTGACCACTGTCACGCTACCCTTCCAGCTGCCGGCGGTCCAGGTTGCTGTGACAGGGTACACACCGACCTGCGCGTTGGCAGGGAACCCGATGAACGCAAGCGCCCGGTCGCCGCGTAGAAAGACCCGGGGTTGCTCGGCGAGTCCCTGTACCTGCACCTTGACGTTGCCAGAAACGGCCCGATCCATTTGCAGGACAGCGAAGGCGCCCTGGAGCACCTGGGCGGGCTCGATTGCGGCTTTGGGCGGCTCCGGTGGGGCAGGGGGCGAGGGAGGGGGCGGCGTCTGTACCACCGCATCGGCGGACTCCGCCACCGCCGGCGCACGGTTGGCAAGCTTGGCGCCCTCGGACTGTGTGCCGACCGGTGGTGCCGGGCGTGCGGGGCGCGCACAGCCCGCTACGAGCATGGAGAGCACAAGCCATACCGCCAGCCGTCTCAATCGGAACATCCTCTCAGTTAGAACTCGTGACCCTCAACCTGGGCCACCGCCTGACGCCATTCTGGGGGCAGCGGCCGGGAACGGTTCTCCGCAAAGTCGAAGCTGACCATGACTGCACGGCTCGCAGCGACGAGCCGCCCAGAACGCTGCTCGTGAATCTCCGACTCCATGACATAACTCGAATTGCGCATCTCACAGACTCGGATCCCCAACATTAATGTCTCGCCGAGGAAGGCTGGCGATTTGTACGTAATGGTGATCTCCGCCAGCATCACGCCGAGTTGCGGCGCCCCCAAGCGTGCCAGTGCTTCAAAATACATGAAGCGGGCAGTCTCAAAGTAGGTTGCGTACACCGCATTATTGACGTGCTGGAGCGCATCTAGGTCGCGCCAGATGACTCGCTGTGTAAATGAGACCGGATACCCAACCAAGTCGATGCCTCCTCTGGACCGATTCGTGGGGCCTGACAATGATGCTTCAAGGAGTGCACCCTCGTATCCTGCCCTCGAGTCTGTGCATGCTATTGCCAGAACGCTGATGCTGATGGTGGGGGGATCCGCGTGCTCTGGTTGCTGCTGCTCGCTGGTACGGTTCTGGTCGTTGCGGGCGCATGGTGGGGGTCGGGCCCGCATACCGTGCCTCGCCGAACTGAGCCTGATGGCCCGGCGGACCTGTCCGCGCCGGAGGCCTGGGCCATTCTCACCCGTCCGGTGAAAATGGCGGTCGAGGAACGACGGCAACGCCGTTTCGTGCCCGGACTGCTGGTGGGCATCGGGTCCGGGCTCGTGGTGATGGCCCTGGTCATGCTAGCCTTGCCGACGCCGACCCGGGTCCGCCCGCCCCTCCAGGCGGACGGCAAAGTCGCACCGCCCGAAGGGGTTGTGCGCACGCCCGCACCCGACCCCAAGCCACTCACGCTTACCTTTGTCGTGGAGGACGGGGAGGCTGCGCCCACCATCGCCGCGAAGCTGCACGGTGCCGGACTCATCACGGATGAGGAGGCCTTCTTGCGCCGCGTAGTCGATCGGCGTGTCGATACACGGCTGAAAGCGGGAACGTTCATCATCTCAACAGGCGCGACCCTGGACGAGGTGATTGACTCCCTGACGGCGTAAGTCTACAGCACGGGAGGTGCCGTGCATGGACATTGATGCCTTCACGGAGCTGGCCGATCAGTTGATGGAACGGGTGCCTTCCCCCATTCTGGAGGGTCTCAACGGTGGCGTGGTGGTGCGTCGCCGTGCCATGCGGCATAAGAATGATCCTCATGGAGTTTATGTAATGGGGGAATACGTTACAGACCCGGCGATGGGCGCCTATGTCGTCCTGTACTACGGATCCTTCGTTGAACTGTTGGGCGACGAGCCAGCCGAAGCCTGGGAGCTGGAGCTTTGGGACACCATCCGCCACGAACTCCGTCACCACCTGGAGGCGCGGGCAGGGGTGGGGGATCTTGACCTGGAGGATGAAGTGCAGTTGGCGCAGTTGCAGGCCGAGGCGGCGCCGGCAGAGGCGGAGCCGCCCCCGCGACGGTTTCGCCTGAACCGGCCGATTCGGCAGCGGCCTGAGAAGTAGCCCGGCTGGATACTGGAATTTTCTGGATAAATGTGATACAATGGCGGACAAGGCATTGCTGCTGGAAAGGAGGAGCGGCCTTGTCCAACCCCTTGAAACTAGCCGCGCTGCGCTGGTCTTACCCTTCGGTTCACAGCGTGCGGATTCAGATTCCCTGGGACACCAATGAGCCCCAATATGGCAAATACCATTTTGCCTTTTCCAAGGGTACTCGACAGCAGATCGTCGAGTTCACTGAGAGGAACTGTACCCTCACGGACAAATGGGCCATCCAGAGATGGATGAAGGGAAGCAACCCGCAGGAGATCCATGTCGGCATCGATTGTTCTGGATTCGTTTACCGGGTGCTCGACGAAGCCTGCCAGATCAGCCTATCGCCCACCCTCTCTGAGACCTTGGGAACGACCTGTGAGTTCACCACGCTGGACACGTTAACACCGCTGAACCTGCCCATCACCCGCGCCGCCGACATCTCCGCCGGAGACACGATGCGATTTCACGCGGGCAAGCACAGCGGCGTCATCTTTGAAACGGTGACGGACCCGGCGGGTCGCCTGATCGAGATCTGGTACGCTCACTCAAGCTTCACCCGGGGTCCGCACATTGGCTGGATCGAAGTGGGGAACCCACTGGCGCCCATTCAGGCCGAGTCGCAGACCTGGCATGATGAGATGTGGGATGGCCTGACCAACAATAACCTGCGCGATCTTTACTTCACGTCGGTCCACCACTCGAGCTTCTACAGCGGTCCCCGCCCGCACGTCACCAAGCGCAACGGCATCACCGTGATCGTGGGCGGCCGGACAATCGGGTTCGGCGTACCGGCGTACATCCTCGACGGGACCACGCTCTGCCAGGTCCGGCCCCTGGCAGAGGCGCTGGGTGCGACAGTGACCTGGGACCAGTCAGCGCAGATGGTCACCTTCGTAGCCGGTCCCCGCAAGGCCCAGTGTCAGATTGGCTCAGAGGTCGGGGTGGTCAACGGATCCGGGTACTTCCTCGACCAACCGCCCACCTTCGCCGGCGATTCCGTCATGGTACCGCTGCGCTTCGTCGCCGAAGCCCTTGGCTACGGGGTGGGCTGGGATGATGTCAACTCCCGTATCACTCTGACCCGCTAGTCCTTGGCAGCGCACGGGACCGTGCGCCAAGCGCCTGGGTTAGATCGTGCTAATACGAGCCCACAGTCCTATCGGTTCGGTCCCCCGAGAAACGCCCCGGTGCGTGCCACAAGGGCAGTGCACCGGGGCGTGGCTCAGGTCCCGTTACCGGCTGTTCTGGCCGGACTTCGAAGCGGCACCCTGCATGGCACGCTGGTTGTTCTGACGAGCATCGCCAGCGCTCACGCTGGGCGCGCCGGTCGCACCAGCGGCGCCGGTGGCGCCGGTGGCGCCGGTGGCGCCGGTGGCGCCAGCCTGTGAGCCAAACTCGAAGTTCGTCTGACCGGCCTTCTGAGCGGCCCGTTGCATCGCCTGCTGGTTGTTCTGACGGGCGTCTTCCGAGCTTACGCTAGTCGTGCCCGCCGTACCCAGCCCCGCGCTGTTCCCCTTCGCCATGTGGAACTCCCCCTTGATATGATGGAGTAATTCCCCGGGACCAACACTAGTATGGCCCCACGCGGCGGGTTTGTTACGCAGTAAAATTTGGCGTCGCGGCAGGATGGCGATTCCGTCCGGACCGCAAATTAGCGCATCGGAATTCGCAGCATCACATCCGTCCCGCTGCCGGGAGCGCTCTCGATGGTCAGACTAAACGCGTCGCCATAGAGCCGCCGAAGTCGCTCGTTGATATTGGACAGTCCCAGGCCGTGATCGCCGTGTCGCCCAGTGGGTCTAGGCTTGAGCAATTCGGGAATCCGGGCGGAATCCATGCCCACGCCGTCGTCCTTGACACGGACGATCACACGCATGTTGAGGAAGTCGACGCGTGCCACTACTTCAAGTGTACCCGTTCCGTGCTTGGGCGTAAGGCCGTGCCGAACGGCATTCTCCACCAATGGCTGTACCGAGACGGCTGGAATCTCAATCTTGAGCACCTGCGGATCGATGTCGTAGGTGACGCCCAGTTTATCGCGGAACCGCGCCTGCTCGATGAACAGATAGTTCTTAATTTGCTCGTATTCGTCTGCGAAAGGGATCATCTGGCCGGAAGAGCGCATGGACCCGCGAAAGAGGTCCGCCAAGCGCAGGAGCAAACGGCGGGTCGTCTGGGGATCATCCCGGCTGTAGGAGATGATGGTGTTAAGGGCGTTGAACAGGAAGTGTGGGTTGATCTGGGCCCGCAGGGCGTTGAGTTCCGCCTCTGTCACCAACTGCGTTTGCCGGTCCATCTGGCCCAGTTCCACTTGCATGGAGAGCAGTTGCGCCAGAACAGAAGCAAAGTGGGCGAACTCACGCTTCCCGGCCAGATCGTGGGCCGGATCCGTGACCAGACCCAGGGCGCCCATCGCTTTCCCCTTGGACTGCAGCGGTGAAATCGCTACCGGAAACGGCCCGACCCGGACCAGGCGGCTACGCCGGCTCGCCATGACCTGGTTCATGCGAAGCTGAAGCGCCGCTCGGTCGAGAACGGCGGCCTGAAAACCTTCGGCTGCGAGAATTTCCCGCTCATCTGCGATTACTGCCGCTGCGATTCCATCAAAGTTTGCCATTACGCGGGCCGCATGCACCGCCGTTTCAGGATTGAGGCCGCGCCGCAGGAGCGGCAGCGTGTCGGCAACGACACGCATGGCCTGGGCGGAAGACTGTTGGGCATGGCGCGGCATGCGAATGCTGGCGAAGACGAAATACCCGACCAGCCCTGCAATGCTAAGATTTGTGCCTCCGACCACGGCAAGCGCAGTGGCCGATAGCGGATGGATGGAGTGCAGAATCAGGACCTCCAACAAGGTCACCAGCACGACCAGCAAACCGGCGACGGTCAGCATTGCAATCCTTCAACTCCATTTGATTGAACTACGGCAAGTTTCTTGCTGGTTGGTCTGAAATCCTGTTGAAGACGGCATTGTCGTATTGACCTGCGTATCCAAGTGAAGGTAACATAATGCGGCGTTGTGCGCGGCAGACTATAAACAAAGAGACAAGGAGGCGAAAGCGATGCAGCCCGCGGCGCTGCTGCTGGCAGCCGTTTTGCTGGCGGCGGACCCTGCCCCGGATGCCGAGGCGGTACGTCCCGCATTTGAGGACGGATTGCAGGTGACTGCGACGGCTTACACCAGCGGTCCCGAAAGCACAGGCAAGCGCCCGGGGCATCCCCAGTATGGGTACACGTACTCAGGTAAGCGGGCACGCGAAGGGCGGACCATCGCCGTGGACCCGAAGCAGATACCCCTGGGGAGTCTCGTCTACATTCAGGAACTGGGTCAGTACCGCGTAGCTGAGGACACGGGTGGCGCCATTCGTGGGAATCGCATTGACCTTTATATGGATCGCGTTCCCGACGCCTTGAGGTGGGGAGTGCGGAATGTGCGCATCCGAGTCTACCCCAAACTGTGAACGACCGCGAGCGGCACCTTTGCGGAGCTCCGCCAGCTGAACCGGGCAGGAATCCCGCCCTGCGTGCGGAAACGTTCTGTTCACGTTCCTTTGTGGG
>DAHVXO010000335.1 GCA_027356675.1 Symbiobacteriaceae bacterium
TCAAACTTCAGGTAGGGCATCACGGTCGTCCGAGGCTCAGAACCGGCGAAAACCAAGACATAGGGAAACCTTGAAAGGCGAGGCTCCACCTTCTCTCGCCATCTCCTCACCACGTCAGTACCAGATAGAATCTGGTCCGTAGTAAAGGGCGGCTTTTTGATTTCCTCCACTTTGCTCCCCACTCCCGACAGCATCAGCGTTGTCATCTTTCTCATCCCGCCGCTTTGCATCATACCCATACGCACAATAACTCGAGTACTCTTACGACTAGATTGTCACACAATCTCTCGATGAGTTCAAGATGCTGTTGTGTTCCTCTTTAATTGTGTATTCGCCCCCACCGTCCTCAATGCAATGACACGACAGCATCTCCATTGCATTGGAGGAATCCTATTTACTTCCTGCCTTCAAAAATGCTATACTCAATGCAATGAAAAAGTCATTGTACATTCAGTGTAGCGAATCAACGGGGGCGGCCTCCAGTTATGATCGACCGACCGTGGACTTTCGTACTCTCTGAGTATCTCGATCTGACTTTCGTCTTACGGCGCGCTGGCGAACGGGTCGTCTCAGCCCGCTCGGCGGAAGAGGCCTTCGCGTGCCTCAGCCACTGGCGACCGGCCCGCATTGTCGTCGACATGAACTGCTACATGGCGACGGACGTCTGGGCTTACGCTCAGAACCGTTACCCCGATGTACGGCTGGAAGTCCCGGACCAAACCATCAGCAGGCTGCCGGCCAGCTAATCGTCGGAGCACACCGCAAAAACGGAGGGGCTACCCCTCCGTTTGCTATTGATGCCGGGCGTACCCGAGCTTGTCCCGGCCGTTCGCCTTGAACTCGGCCGCCTTCTTCTCCACCAGGTCGACCAGGGACTCCACCATCTCGGCCTCGGAGGTCTTGCGGACCTGATCGCCGCCCACGTAAAGCATGCCCACGCCCTTGCCGCCAAACAGCGCCACATCGGCCTCAGCGGCCTCGCCCGGACCGTTGACCACGCAGCCCATGACGGCGACGTTCAGCGGCACGTCGATGTGCCTGAGCCGCTGCTCGACCTCGTTGGCGACCTTCACCAGATCAATCTGCACCCGCCCGCAGGACGGACAGGCAATGATGTTGATGCCCCGGCTGCGCAGCCCCAGCGACTTCAGGATCTCGAAGCCCACCCGGACCTCTTCAGCGCACCCCGTGGAGAGGCTGACCCGAATCGTATCGCCGATGCCGGACGCCAGGACCGTGCCAATCCCCACGGCGGACTTGACCGTGCCGCCGAACGGCGTCCCCGCCTCGGTAACGCCCACATGCAGCGGGTAGTCCACCTTGGTGCTGAGCAGCTGGTACGCCGCGATCATCTTCTTGACGTCCGAGGCCTTGATCGAGATGATCGTCTCCTGAAAACCCAGGTCCTCGAGAATGCCGACGTGCTTGAGGGCGGATTCCACCATGCCCTCAGGCGTGGGATAGCCGTACTTCTCCAGGAACTCCGCCTCGAGCGAGCCGGCGTTGACGCCGATGCGAATTGGCACCTTGCGCTCCTGGCAGGCCCGCGTGACCTCCTCGACCTTCCAGCGGGCGCCAATGTTACCCGGATTGATGCGGAGCTTGTCGATGCCCGCCTCCAGGACCTTCAAGGCGATCCGGTAGTCGAAGTGGACGTCGGCCACCAGGGGGATGTGACACGCCTTGCGGATTTCCTTGAACTTCTCGGCGGCCTCCATGGTCGGCGCGGCCACCCGCACAATATCGCAGCCGGCTGCCTCCAGCTCCTGGATCTGCCGGATCACTTCGGGCACGTCGCGCGTGTCGCACTTGGTCATGGACTGGACCGAAATCGTGGCGCCACCGCCCACCTGCACCCCGCCTACCATAACCGACCGCGTCGGCTTGCGCTCTAGCATGTAGTTTGACTCCTTTACCGTTTGGTGATCACTTCACCATACGTGATCACGACCATGAGGCCGATCAGGATCATGAAGCCCACAAAGTGGACCATATTCTCCCGCTGCGGGTCGAGCCTGCGCCCGCGCACCGCCTCTACCCCCATGAAGACCAGGCGGGAGCCATCTAATGCCGGAATGGGCAATAGGTTGAACATGCCCAGGTTGATCGAGAGGAAGGCCGTGAGCAGCAGCAGGCTGTCCCAACCGCGGGACGCCGTCTCCGCGATTTCGCGGGTGATGCCCACGGGGCCCGAGAACTGCGGCTTGAGCCGCCCGACCACCATTTCCTTCAGGCTATCGAGCCAGGCCACAGAGATGCCGGCGGTCAGGACCGGTCCCTGCACGAGGGCTCGGCCCAGAGGCACGGGCTTACTGCTGGGCTGGATCCCCACCATCCAACGCGCATCGGCGAAGATCGGCGCCACGGTGACCTCGCCGGTCTGCTTGCCGCGCAGGTAACGGAAGGTAAGCGCCTTCCCGTCAGAGCCCTTCACAGACTCCAGAATGTCGTCCCACTGCGCCACGGGCCGTCCGTTGATCGTGACGATCTGGTCGCCCTTGCGCAGGCCGGCGGCATAGGCCGGACAAGTGACCCCTGAACCCTGGTCCACCTGCGTGGCCAAACAACGGACGGGCACCTCGCCCAGCACCGGTGCGTTCGTGGCCACGCCCACGAAGTAGAGAAAGCCAGAATGCAGCAGCGCTGCGAGCACAAAGTTCATCACGGGACCCGCGACAATCACAAGTGCGCGGGCATAGACCGGCTTCCTGTTGAAGCCGCGCGGATCCGCGGCGTCGCCATCCTCCATGCCCGCCATGCGGACGAAGCCTCCCAGCGGGACGGCCCGCCAGTTGTACTTCGTCTCGCCGCTCTGGAAGCCCAAAAGCACCGGACCGAAGCCCAGTGCGAATTCCTGCACGTGCACGTCGAAAGCCTTGGCCACCGCAAAATGCCCGAGCTCATGAATGAAGATCAAAAGCCCGAACACGGGTATGGCCCATAACCAGTCGCCCAGGGTCACACGCTCACCACCTGTCCAGAGATGCCGCAGCCCGCCGCGCCCACGCGTCGGCGTCTAAAATCGTGTTCAGATCGATCGCTTTCGCGACATGATGCGCCTCCATCACTCTTTGGACGATGGCGAAGATGGAGCGGAACGGGATATCGTCCGCAAGAAAGCGTTGGACCGCCACTTCGTTGGCGGCATTCATGACGGCGGGCATGGTTCCACCGGTCCGGACGGCCTCGCGCGCATACCCCAGCGAGGGAAACGTCACGGTGTCGGGGTCTTCGAACGTCAGCGAAGCCATCTTTGTCAGGTCAAGCGATGGCACGAACCCGGGCAGCCGCTCGGGGTAAGTCAGCGCATACTGAATCGGCAGCCGCATGTCCGTCGGACCCATCTGCGCTATGATATTCCCGTCCACGAACTCCACTGCCGAATGGATGATCGATTGCGGGTGCACGACCACCTGCACCTGCTCCATCGGGATGTCGAAGAGCCAGCGGGCCTCGATCATCTCCAGCGCCTTGTTCATCAATGTGGCGCTGTCGATGGTGATTTTAGCACCCATCACCCAGCGGGGGTGCTTGAGGGCCTGCTCCTTGGTGACGGTGCTCAGGTCCTGCCATCCCCGAAAGGGCCCGCCCGACGCCGTCAGGATCAGGCGCCGGACCCGGCGGTGGTGGTCCGCGCCCACCAGACACTGAAAGATCGCACTGTGCTCGGAATCCACGGGTACCATGCGGATATTATACCGCTTGGCCGCTCCCATCACCAGTTCACCGGCGGCGACCAGCGTCTCCTTGTTGGCGAGGGCGATATCCTTGCCGGCCTCGATGGCCGCCAGGGTGGGCTTCAGCCCAACCGCTCCGACCACACAGTTGACGACCATCTGGGCCGCGGGCAGCGTCGCGACGGCGTGCAGCCCTTCGTCGCCGAACAGGATCTCGGGAAGCGGGTGTCCAAGGGGTTTCTCTAACAGGTGGCGCTTCAACCCCACGGCGGACTGATGGTCCGGGACCGAGACGATCTGCGGCCGCCACGTCCGGACTTGCTCAGAGAGCACATCCAGCCGGCTGCCCGCCGCCAGGCCCGCGACCGTAAAGCGCTCCGGGAAGCGCGCGATGACATCCAGCGACTGCGTCCCAATGGAACCCGTCGACCCGATAATGCTGATCGCCTTCATCCATAATCGGACTCCTCATCAAGCCGGATGGCTATGGCCGGTGCCGGTCGCCGATGGCGGGCAAGAGGCCCGACCGGACGACCGCCTTGAGCAGGATCGCCATCAGCGGTCCCACCACAAAACCCAGCGCCCCGAAAAACTGGAAGCCCAGATAGACCGACAACAGAATGGCCAGGGGATGCAGCCCCAACTGATCGCCCACCAGTTTCGGCTCCAGCACCTGCCTGACAGCGGCCACAATGACCCAGAGAACCAGGAGTTTGATGCCGAAGACCTTGCTGCCGAAGAGGAAGCTATAGGCAATCCAGGGGAGATAGACGGCCGCCGGCCCCAGCAGGGGCAGAACATCAGCAACGCCCACCACCACGCCCATCAACAAGGCATACTCCGACTTGATCAGCGACAGGCCGATGACCGTCTGGATCATGGTGAGCGAGATCAGAAAGAACTGAGCCTTGGCGAACCCGATGACGCTGGTCCAGACCTCCACTTTGATCTGCCGAACCTTGGGCCGCCAGACCACTGGAAAGAGCGTGAGCAGGAAGTCATAGATCTGCCGCCGGTCTCGGCTGATGAAGAATGTGGCGACAACCGCAATCAGAAGGTTCGTTAGCAGAGCGGGCAGGCCGGAGAACGCACCCATGGTCGTGGCCACCGAGGGTAGGTTGGTAGACAGGGTCTTCTGCAGGGACGCCAAGTTCGTCGCCAGGATTTGCTGCACGGAGGCCGGCAGGGTGGCGTGAAAGGCGCCGAATTGCTCAGACAGTCGCGCTGCGAGATCCAGGCCGACGGCATAGAGATATGGCAATTGAGTGATCACCAATTGAATCTCCTGGACCAGGCGGGCGATCGTTGCCGTAAGTCCGGTGGCGACCAGGCCCAGCAGCACGATCAGAACGAGCCCCACCGCCACGGAACGGGGCAGCCGCCCTTTCTTCGACATGACGACTACCACCGGGTCCACCAGCTCAGCCAGGACGAACGCGATCGCAAAGGGCAAGACCAGTCCCAACCCGTAGGTGATCAAGAAGTAAGACAGGACCAGAAACCCCAGGAAGCTGCCGATGGCGGTAAGCCAGGCTCTCACCATGCCAATCCCTCCAGACCTCAGACCACCAGGTTCCTCACGACCGCCGCGCGGATGAGCCTGCTATGATATACGACCAGGTTGGCATAAAAAGGTCCCCCTGGCGACCGCTTCAGCGGCCAAATAGCAAGGTCGCAACGTAATATACGAACGGAAAAACGAAGAGGCTGCTGTCAAAACGGTCCAGAATGCCGCCGTGCCCCGGCAGCAAGCTGCCGGAATCCTTGGCGCCTACATAGCGCTTCAGCGCAGACTCGGCGAGATCCCCCACCACCGAGACCGGTGAGATCAGGAGCCCGATCAGCCCGCCCTGCCACCCGACGATTCCCACCACAGGGCTCATAACCCATCCGACCACCACCGCGGCCGCTGCACCGCCGATGACCCCCTCCACGGACTTGCCGGGTGAAATCTGGGGGGCAAGTTTCCGGCGCCCCATGGACATGCCCACGAAGTAGGCGAACGAATCAGCCGCCCAGGTGCAGAAGAGGGCCAGCGCCAGCCATTTGAGGCCCAGGTCCCAGCCAGTTCCGCCGGTCAGGTTCCGGAGCAGCAGCAGGTGACTGAGCAGCCACCCAACGTAAACAATACCGCCCAGTGTGACCATCGCATCCACGATCGTACGCTTTGGGTAAGTAAAGACCAGCCAAGTCAGCACGGCCAGGGCTGCGGCAGCGAACAGGGCGCCCAGCACGTTCGCATTACCGGGCGTCAACACGGCCCAGGTGTAGAGACCAAAACAGAACAGGCCACCCAGCACATAGGGGACATGGACCCCCTTGGCCACCCAGAGGCGCTTATACTCGTGAAAGCCAATAAGGCCCATCCCCGCCACCAAGGCGAAGAGGGGCCAATGGCCTAAATAGATCACAGCAAGAAGAATGGGAATTCCAACCAGTCCTGTTAGGACGCGGACGAGCAATCGTTCACCTGCTTTGCTGCAATACTGCGCCAAAACGGCGCTCCCGGCGGCTAAAATCGCTGAGAGCTTGCTCGATGGTGTCACGACAGAAATCCGGCCACAGCACGTCTGTCACCCAGAACTCACTGTAGGCGGCCTGCCAGACCAGGAAGTTAGATAGGCGCATCTCGCCGGCCGTCCGAATGACCAGGTCAGGATTCGGCAGCCCGGCGGTATAGAGGTGCCGTTCAATTGCGGCAGCATCGATCGCATCGGGGAGCAACTCCCCGGACTTGACTTTCGCTGCCAGGGCTCGCATCGCGTCCACCAGCTCTGTCTGGCCGCCATAGTTGATGGCCAGGTTCAAGAGCAGGCGATTATTGCCCTTGGTCTTCTCCATGGCCCGGTAGATCTCTTCACGCTGTAGCGTCGGCAGTTCATGAATCCGACCGATCACGTTGACCCGTACGCCGTTGCGATGCAGGGCATCGACTTCTCGCCGGCAGTATTCCACCAGCAGGAACATCAGAGCGTCTACCTCGTCCTTGGGACGCTTCCAGTTTTCCGTGGAGAAGGCATAGAACGTCAGGACCTGAATGCCCAGGTCAGGGCAAGCCTCCACAATGGTGCGTACAGCTTCGACCCCCGCGCGGTGTCCAGCCGTCCGGGGCAGCCCCCGGCGCGTGGCCCAGCGCCCGTTGCCGTCCATGATAATGCCGACGTGCCGGGCGCCCCCGGTTGGACCGGATGCCAGAGCAGGTCCTGGCTCCGTCTCCTTCTCCAGGCCGACCAGCCTGCGTAAATTGTCAAGCACGCCCGTGCAAACCTCCCTGACCCTTGGATGATGCCCTGACGCCATCCGTTAGCCGGGTGGGCGTTTGTAGTCGCGGTGCGCCAGCACCAGCAGGAGCCCCCCGGGCCTCGCCTTTTCCGCCACCACCCGCAGCGGCCCGAACCCCACCGTTTTATTGGGCGGCGACGTCAGCACTGTCTCGTATGTTTGACCCCGAAGCTGCAAGATCGGTTCCGCCTCATCCCAGAGGAGTCCGACCAGATTCCACTGCCATGGCTGGGTCTGTCCCACGGATCAGACCTCCATGATCTCCTTCTCCTTGGCCTCGGAGAGGTGATCGACTTCCTTGATGTACTTATCGGTCAGCTTCTGGCACTCTTCCTGACCGCGCTTGGACTCATCCTCAGAGATGGCCCTGTCTTTCTCTTGCTTCTTAATATGCTCGTTCGCGTCCCGGCGAATGTTCCGGACCACTACCCGTTCCTCCTCGGCCCGCTTGTGCACAACCTTCACCAGGTCCTTGCGGCGGTCCTGCGTCATGGGCGGGATGGAAAGGCGAATGACGATGCCGTCGTTGCCGGGGTTTATGCCCAGATCCGACACCAGAATCGCCTTCTCCACAGCCTTGAGCATGGTGCGGTCCCACGGCTTGATGACGATGGTCCGGGAGTCCGGCACATCGATGTTGGCAACCTGACTGACGGGAGTTGGCGTTCCGTAGTAGTCGACGCGAAGCTTATCAAGCATCGCAGGCGTAGCGCGCCCCGCCTTCATGCTGGCCAAATCGTGGCGAAAGGTCTCCAGGGACTTTTTCATCTTCTCTTCGGCATCCTTCAGGATCTGCTTGGTCACGGCTTTTCCCCCCTGATGAACGTCTGACCCACATCTTCGCCTAACAGGACTCGCTGGACATAGTCCGTACCCATCATGTCGAAGACGATAATAGGAATCGAATTGTCCATGCACAGCGCCGTGGCGGTCGAATCCATCACGCGGAGGTTCTTGGCCAGGACCTCCTGGTACGTGATCTCATGGTATTTGATGGCATTCTTGTTGGTGCGGGGGTCGGAATCGTAGACACCCTCGACGCCCTGCTTGCCCATAAGAATCGCTTCCGCTTCGATCTCAGCGGCGCGCAGCGCCGCGGTAGTGTCCGTGGTGAAGTACGGGTTGCCGGTGCCGGCCGCAAAGATGACGACCCGCCCCTTCTCCAGGTGGCGTATCGCCCGGCGCCGGATGAAGGGTTCAGCCACCTGCCGCATCTCAACCGCCGTCATGACGCGGGTGTCCACCGAGTACTTCTCGATGGCATCCTGCATGGCCAACGAGTTCATGACAGTCGCCAGCATGCCCATATAGTCGGCCGAAGCCCGGTCCATGCCCATCTCCTGACCGAGCCGTCCCCGCCAGAAGTTGCCCGAGCCCACAACGACGGCGACCTCGACACCCATGTGGTGCACGGCCTCAATCTGGGAGGCGATGTAGTCCAGCACCTGAGGGTCCAGCCCAAACCCCTTGGGACCCGCCAGTGCCTCGCCACTCAACTTCAGTATGACCCGCTTGAACATGGGTCTGCCCATGTGAAAACCTCCCTGTATCAATGAGGCTTTTCTATGCCTGACTAAGAGTTTCCTCCAGCCCGCTGCGGGATTCATGGCGTGCGGCAAGGGCGGCGCAAAGAAAGCGGGAGGTAAGACCTACCTCCCGCCCCTCCTTCGCGCGTTGTCTCTATCGCAGACCCATGAAGACGCGCCGCTGGCCCGAAAATACGGA
>DAHVXO010000339.1 GCA_027356675.1 Symbiobacteriaceae bacterium
GGCTGATCGATATGGGGGTCGTGCCATTCCTGTTGGCCTCCTCCCTGATCGGCGTTCTGGCGCAGCGGCTGGTTCGGAAGCTCTGCCAGCGCTGCAAGCAGCCCTACCAGGTGGATGCCGAGGATCCGGACTACCAGTTGCTGGAGTCCGCAGGTCTCACGCAGCCGACCCTTTACCGGGCCGGGGGCTGCGGCCACTGCGACCGGACAGGGTACTCCGGGCGGATTGCCCTCGTGGAATTCTTGCCAGTCAACGGCGCCGTGCGGGAGTTGATCACCCAGCGCGCATCCGCTGCCGTGATTCAGGAGCAGGCCCGCAATGCGGGGATGCGGACGCTGTGGCAGAACGGTTTGGCCAAGGCGATCGAGGGTCTGACCACCCTGGAGCAGGTGAAGCGGGTCGCCTTCGCAGAGGAGTGATCCCCCGATGAACTTTCGCTACAAGGCCCGCGATCGCTCCGGCAGAGTGCAGGTAGGTTCCGTCAGCGCCGCGGATCGGTCCGGCGCCCTGACCCAGCTCCAGCAAAACGGCCTGTTCGTCTCCGAACTGAAAGCGGCGGGCGGCTTCAAGCTCGATTTGAATGCCGAAATCCACCTGAGTGCCAGCCTGGGAAAGGTGAAGGTCGCAGACCTCGCCATCTTTTGCAGTCAGTTCTCCGCCCTGGCTGGCGCCGGGGTGCCCATTTTGCAGTCGCTCCAGGTGCTGACCCGTCATTTTAAAGGGAGGAAGCTGGCCAAGATCATTGAGTCGATCATCCGCTCGATTGAAGGAGGAGACAGCCTCAGCCAGGCGATGCGGGCCCACAAGGACGACCTGCCGCCCGCTCTGATCTACATCACCTCCGTGGCCGAGGTGACCGGGCGTCTGGACGAGGCCTATGGCCTGCTCGCCAGGCAGTTTGAGCAGGAGGATGAGTTCACCCGCAAGGTAAAGGGGGCGCTGGCCTATCCCATGGCGGTCCTTGTTATAGCCGTCATCGTGATCCTCTTCATGATCACTTTTGTGCTGCCGACCTATGGCAACATGTTTCAGCAGATGGGGGCTCAGCTTCCGGCGCCGACCCGGGCGATGATGGCGTTCGGGAAGTTCTTGAAGAGTTACTGGTTGCTGATCCCGGTCGTGCCGGTGCTGTTCGGACTCCTCGTGCGCCAGGCGATGAAGAACGACCGGGTTCGGGGAGCCTGGCAGTCGTTTCTGCTGAAGCTGCCGGTCTGGGGAGAGCTCGCCTACAAGCGTGAGTTGGCCAGCCTGTGCCGCACCCTGGGCACCATGAACAAGAGCGGTGTTCCGCTGCTGGCGGCGCTGCTCAGCGTCCAGGAGGCATTGGACTTTCTCCCGATCAGGCAGGCGCTGGCACAGGTTCAGGAAGGGGTCAGGGGCGGGGATCGCTTTGGGCACGCCCTGCAGCAACAAAAGCTCTTCGATCGCATCAGTGTGGAGATCATCAACCTGGGCGAGATGGCGGGCAACCTGGACACCATGCTGTTCCGGGTGGCCGGGATCGCTGAGAAGGATGTCAACTCGCTGCTGGGGCGTCTAACCGCCCTGCTGGAGCCGGTGCTTACGGTGGTCCTGGGCGGGGCCGTGCTGGCGATTATTCTCCCGATGCTTCTGCCCATGTTCGACATTCTCGGGCAGATAAAATGATAATAATAAACTAATTCACCCAAATACATTGACGTGGTTCGATATTTGGGGGTACAGTGTATGGTGGAAGAAAATGCCCAGAGGAGAGATGGCAGATATGTTGCACCTGTTAAAGCAACGGTTGCGCTCGGAGAAGGGCTTCACCTTGATTGAACTGATCGTTGTGGTCGCAATCTTAGGCATTCTCGCAGCGGTGCTGACGCCACGGGTGCTCGGGGCGCTGGACAACGCCAAGGGCAAGAGCGCAAGCACTTCAGCCAAACAGATTCAGGTGGCGATGGAACGCTATAACGGCGACAACAACAGGTACCCGCTTGCTGAAAACATTACATCCTCGACTACGTTGAGCGATCAGCTTGCGTCGTACATCGCTGTGAATGTCGGCAACATCACGTTCGGCTCGTACACTTCATCAGGAACGGGGGCCACGGCCACCTTCTCGTTAACGATCACCTTTATTGACTCCGGCAAGCAGGCGGTCATCACGCCGACCGGCATTACCGTCACCTAGCCCGGTCTCTATTGCAGGAACATGCAGGGAGGTCTGCCGCAGACCTCCCTTTCTGTTAACTGCTATGGTATTCTAACTGTGCGGGTGAAAAAGTATGTGGCGAGATATTTCGCAGGAGCGGGGTAGCCTTCTCGTGGAGGCGATGGTGGGCGTCGCGATCCTGGTGATCGCCCTCGGCCCCATTATTGCTGGGTTTGCCTTGACCTCCTTTGCCCAGGACCAGGCCGGGCGTCAGATGGCCGCGCTTGGCATCGCCAGGGGCCGGCTGGAGTCGTACCATGCATACACCGGGCTTCAGTGGGATGGACTCCAGAGCGCACCTGAGACGCCGGACCCGATCCAACCGGAATACCGCGTCACACTGACCGTGACGACCAGGAGCGCCGGTCTCAAAGATCTCCAGGTTGCGGTCTCCTGGACGGACGCGAAGGGCTTGTCCCACACGGTACACCTGACGACCTCCGTGGCGAGGAGGCCTTGAGATGAGCTTCCGGCGGTTCTGGGGTGATTGCGGTGGTTCCACGCTGATGGAACTGTTGGTGGGAGCGGCCGTGGCCGTGGTGGTGCTGTTTGCAGTGGTCGATGCCGAGGTAGCGACCATGCGGTTCCAGGCCAGCGACGATGACCGCTTTGCCAAGCAGACCGACGTAGGCCTGCTTGTCGACGGCTTCCTGGCCGATGCGAGGCAGGCTACCGCCTTCACCTTGACGGACGGGACTTCGACCATCGCCATGACCCTCTCTTCTGGTTCGATTACGTATCGCTTTGACGCGGCGACGGGGGAAGTGGTCCGGCAGACCCTTTCCGGAAGCCGGGTGGTAGGCCGTGGGATCACGAGCCTCGCCTTTTTCGGGGAAAACTCAGGGAAGACGGTGCGGATCGAGGTCGCAGCGACGTTGCGCAGCGGGACGATCTACCGGATTGTGAGCCGGGCCGCACGTCGCCTTTGATGGATGAGTCCAAGCAGAGGAGGTGACTGTTGTGCTGTCAAGCCTGTTCGGACCCCCCACCCTGGTCGGCGTTGACATCGGCAGCCATTCCATCATCGTGGTGGAGGCCCGGGTTTCGTCCCGCTACCGCTTTCGGGTGCAGGCCATGGCCGAGGTCCCGACTCCGCTTGACAGCTATGTCGGAGGCCAGGTCCAGAACGTGGAGGCGCTTGGCGAGGCGATTCGCAGCGCCGTAAAGGCGTCTCGGGCCACCGGCAAGAAGGCGGTGGTAGCTGTCCCCCCCCAGGTGGGGTTCCTGCGGAAGCTCGCTTTTCCGAAGATGGAGATGAAAGAGCTGCGAGCTGCGATCGAGCTGCAGCCCGAGCGATATATTCCCTTTGCCCGTGATGGGGCCGTATTTGATCTGAACATCCTGCCGGGAGAGGCCGGGGAAGGACAGATCTGGGTGGTGCTTGCGGCGGCACCGCGGAAGTATGTTCTTGACCTGATGGCAGCCGTCCGCACTGCCGGGCTAACCCCGGTGCGCGTTGACCTGGAACCTCTGGCACTACACCGGGTGGCGATCGCATTGAAGCAGGCCTCGCCCGAAGTGGGCACCGCCATTGTGGACCTGGGTGTCAGCGTCGCCAAGATCAGCCTTTTCGAGGGCGATGTGCCGGTCATCAGCCGTGTGCTCGACATGCCCCGTCCTACGGCAGTGTCCACGACAGACCCCTTCGCGGGGGTGGGGACCGAGGAACTGTTTCTGGACATCCGCCGGTCGTTGGAGTTTGCCCTGACCCAGACAAGAACACCCCCGACCCGGGTCCTGGTCGTGGGGGGAGCAGGGAGCGATGGCTACTTCGCGCTCTCCCTTGGGGCGTATCTACGCGGGTTTCTTACCACCCGCCTCCCGGGCGACTTTTTGGTCACCCCGCTACAGGACCGATTCCTGGACGTTCCGGTTTCGCACATGCTCGCACTTGGATTATCCCTGCCACCGGACTTGTTTTCATGATCAACATCAATCTGCGGGTCAAGCCGCCGCCGATCATCAACTGGCGCCGTACCGCCATGCTCGCCGCCGCCGGGGCCGCCCTGTTGGGCGCCGCTGCGTACGCTGTAACCTGGTGGGTCGACTACCGGGACATCGCGGCCGACCGAGCCGGCGCTGTTCAATTGGCGGCGGAGTATCGCAGGGTGATCGCCCGCAGCGAGGCGATCAAGAAGCGGGAGGACGAGGTCAAGAAGCAGCAGGAGCAGATCGCACTGATCACCAGGAACCAGGCCCCGACAGGGCAGTCAGAGGTGCTGGGTGCGATCTTCGGGGCGGAGCCCGGCACCGTTGCGGTCACGGAGGTCGCCGTTGGCAAGGGCGGGGAGATCATCTTGAGCGGGCAGGCTGCGACCTTTGACGCTGCAATGGCGTTCCTTGGCACGCTTCGTGGCGTTCCGACGCTCGAAGGGGTTCAGGAGCGAAAGCTGAACAGTGCCGCGGATGGCCGCACCTCCTTTACGTTTGCCGTGAAGGTTCGCTGGGGGGTGAGGCGATGACTCGGCAGCATCTCTTGTTGGGAATCCTGGCCGTCCTGGTGGTGATCGCGCTGCCGTATACGTTGATGGCCCAGGCGCTGGAGCGGGAAAAGCAACAGGCGGATCAGACCATGGCAGAGCTCGCGCCCCTCCGGAATCAGGCCATGGCCATCAAACAACGGGAAGAGGGGATCGCCGATCACGATAAGGCCTTGCAAGCGCTGGAGCGCCGGCTGATCACCAGTGATCCGTTTGCCACGATCCAGAGTGAACTGGCTGATGCGGCGCGTCTATCGGGAGCCTCCCTGGGCAGCCTGACCCTGGAGGGGGGCCAAGCCGTGGCAGCCCTCCCCGGAGTCGTCCGCTACGCTGCTTCCGTACAAGTATCGGGCAGCCTGCAGCAGTTCCTTCGCTTCCTGCGCCTCTTGGAGCAGCACAAGATTCTGATTGAATTGCCTGACATTTCCCTGAAGCGGCAGCCCGCTCCCAGAGATACCAAGTCCGCGGAAGTCCAGGTCAATATGAGCCTTGGCTTCTTTGGCAAGGTGCCGAGATGACGCGAACGGCTCAAGCGCTAGACAGCGGGAACACACAGGGATCGCACACATGGTGCGATCCCTGTTTTTGTGTGCGCTGCACACGCACACTGATGCCATTGCGCTGGTACTAGGGTCTATCCTGTAGCTCCTCCGTAACTGAGCACAGAGACTGGTACCAAAGCACCACGACGCTAAGAACTTTACCACCAAACTAACTGTGCCTTCGTCCGTGCATCTTCGTCCGGCCGTGTCATTGAGGCAGGTCCCTGCTAGGAGTAGTCTGAAAGGCGAGGTGCAGTTTCAACCCCGTGGGAGGAGCGATTGGATAAATGGTTGCCGTTCGCACGACCAGGAGCTTTACGGTCGCGGTAAACACGAAGTATTGTAAGGGCTGCGAGATCTGCGTGCAAGTCTGCCCCAAGGATGTCCTCTTCGTCAATGACTGGCAGAAGGCTGAGGTTCACAACGTGGAGGCGTGTACCGGCTGCATCTCTTGCGAGATCTACTGCCCGGACTTCGCCATTAAGGTAGAGGAGGTGCAGGCGCGTGGTTAAGCTCGCCGCACCGCCAAGGGCCAAGATCCTGATGCAAGGCAACGAAGCGATTGTGGAGGGCGCCATTGCCGCCGGCATGCGGTTCTACGCCGGCTACCCGATCACTCCGTCCACGGAAATTGCCGAATTGTCCGCCGAGAAGCTCCCCAAGATCGGCGGCCGCTTCATTCAGATGGAAGATGAGATCGCCTCCATGGCCGCCGTCGTCGGCGGGTCCCTCGCTGGCGTCAAGGCGATGACTGCTACCTCCGGCCCCGGGTTCTCGCTCAAGCAGGAGAACCTGGGCTACGCCGCGCATGGCGAAATCCCGTGCGTCATTGTCAACGTGCAGCGCATGGGCCCCAGCACCGGCCTGCCGACCTCGCCGGCCCAGGGCGACCTGATGCAATCCCGCTTCGGCAGCCACGGTGACTACAGCCTGATTGTCCTGACCCCGGCGTCCGTCAACGAGGCCTATCATCTGACCGTGCGGGCCTTCAACCTGGCCGAGACCTACCGGACCCCGGTGATCCTGCTGACCGATGAGATCATCGGGCACATGCGCGAAGGTGTCAGCCTCCCCGACCGGGAGAGCGTGAAGATCGTGGAGCGGCTGAAGCCCTGCGATCCGCCCGGGGCCAAGCAGACCTACAAGACCGGCCCCAACGGTGTGCCCCGCCTGCCCAACTTTGGTGAGGGCTACCGCTTCCACTCCACGGGCCTTATCCACGGCCCGGACGGCTTTGCCACCAGCAACCCGAAGGTCGTCGAGGCCGCCGTGCGCCGCCTGACCGACAAGATTGAGCACAACATCGATGACATCTACGAGGCTGAGACCCAGTTCATCGACGACGCCGAGGTCGTCGTCTTCGCCTACGGCGGGACTGCCCGGTCCGCGCAGCGGGCCATGCGCCTCGCCCGTCAAAAGGGCCTCAAGGTCGGCATGTACCGTCCGATCACGATCTGGCCGTTCTACGATGCCAAGGTCCGGGAGGCCCTCGCGGGCAAGCGGGCCGTCATCGTGCCGGAATTGAACCTCGGGCAGATGGCCCGGGAACTCGAGCGGGTCACCCGCGGCGAGACCCAGATTGTCCGGGTCAACAAGGTCAGCGG
>DAHVXO010000345.1 GCA_027356675.1 Symbiobacteriaceae bacterium
AATGCGGTCCGACCGTCCACAGGAAGTTGTTCAAAGTCCTCGACTCCAGGACCACCCAGCCCTCCGGGCAGTCCTCTCGCCTGTACGTCCGTTTGGCCGACTTGCGGGATTTGAACGCGCCCGTCGCTGGGTTCCAGAACCCGGGGAACTCGGAAATGGTTTTCCCCAAGTACAGGGCATTGGCGCCTCCGTAGTTTGAGATCCCCGTATGCGGGCGCCCCCAGGGGTCGGTAACCGACAGATCAGTCTGGGCGATAATCGCGCCGAACTGTGGCAGGAGCCTGGGTAACCATCGCAGGGCCGTGCTGATCGTCTTGGACGTGCTGTTGCGCGGCGCCAGTGGGTGCGAACAGAACCGAGTGAGGGCGAGCGTGAATGCCGCCGCATCGGGATGGCTGCAAAAGAGGTTGGCCACCTTGCCGTGCGCCGGCGGATTGAACGTCGCAACCGTCATCAGTTCGCCGTTGATAAACATCCCGAACCCAATGGTGAAGTTCGGGTCTGCCGAGCCCTCCCGGTGCAGGTAGTGGTGCTCCTTCAGGAACCGCAGGAGTCGCTGGCGGCCAAGCAGGTCGCCAGCCGTGTAGATCACCTCTACATGTACGTCCATCGCTGCCTTCATCAGGAGGGGCCTGTCACCGGGGTCACGCCACGGTGGCCGTTGGTAGCGGCTCTCCGTGTCAAAGTCGGCCAGGGTCAGCTGCTGCACTCGAAAACCTCCTCCGCCCCCTTCAGGGGGCTGTTGTTTCAGCCACCCCAGTAGGGGAATCGAATCGGGTTCCAACTGCCGTAGCTTCTTGCCCCTTTCCGTGACCTCCCTTTTCTTCCTCAGAGGTTCTCGCGCAAACAAAAATGGCAGTCGTAATACGACTGCCATCAAACATGAGTAACAATGCCTTGCCGGCTGATGCCGGGAACCTTCATCGATAAGCCGATGGGGTTTCGCCACGTAGACGAAGCGGTGTCCCGCCGTCCTACTGACACAACCATGATACCACGTCGGACGGACTCCGTCGACTATGTTCCAACTCTGCTCGGGCCTGCACTGGACCCCGTGTTGTAAATTACATCAGCAGTTTGGCGCCCAGGCCATGTGCCGATCCCCCGGGGTGCTAGCCCCTGCCTTAGGGGGCTTGTTGACCGCCCGAGATCACTCCTTTGGGTCTTCTGGGGTTTGTGCTTCTCGCTCCAGCAGCACGGCCCGCTCGCGTAGATCCTCGTAGTCCAATCGCTCTTGCCGTTTCAGCCACAGCAGTTCACGCAGGATCCGGATGTCAAACACGCTCCACCAGTGCAACGAACTGCCTTCTACTTCCTGACCACGAAGCAGGCCGTACTTGTGGAAGTAGCGGTATTCTGGCTCGGCCATGCCTGTGTAGCGGATCATGTCCTTCTTCCGGAACTGGAGGGTGCTCTCACCGTTTTTCTGCCCAAGCTCGACCAACTTCTCCAGGCGGTACTGCTCTAATGGGGTTATCGGCGCCCGGGATTGGTTTGATTCCACTGGAGACTGGCACCTCCCCCACCTGACGTTCTACTGGCAGATCTATCCTCATCAACAGAATACGCCCGTTTCTTCCGCCTTACAAGAGGGAGTTCATCATCTGGTTCATAGAAATGTGGCCGAGTAGATAAAAATTCCTGTCGGTGGACAGGAAAAGTTATCCCGGTAGCGAAATGTACCACCATCAGACCCTTAGGGAGGCCGGTGGACATGTCGCTCGACCCCAAGGCATGGGGATTCGCCAGGTTTTTTTCACGGAGAAAGGATCAGGAGACGCCTCCTGAGCTCCGGCCGGAGAAGTTCAAGGAATGCCGTGTGATCGCCATCGGGAATGAACGCGGCGGCGTATTCAAGACGGGCTGGACGATCCTGCTGGCCCGGCAGATCGTTGATGATTACCGGCTGCAGGACCTGTACGGCAGAAAGCCTCGGGTGGCCATGGTGGGACTGGACCCCGCCGCTGCCCTCGAAGGGTACTGCGGTTTTCAGGACGAGAAACTCAATTCCATTCGGGGTGTTGCACTGCACCAGGCTATGCACCATCCGGACGTTGATGGTAAAGAGCCGCTTCCGCTTGAGGTGGTTCGCCAGCAGATTAGCCGGGACATTGACCTCTACCCGGCACACCCGGACCTGGCGGGTTATGATGCACGCATGCAGCACTTCCGCCAGCTCGTTGTTGACGCCCAGCTGGAAGGCAACGAAGAAGCGGCTGCAAAGTGTATGGAAAAGCTCCGGGCCTACCAGCAGTTGCTTGTAACGTTTATTGGAATCCTGCGGACGCAGTACGACCGGGTCCTGATCGATTTCAAGCCGGGCGAATCGCAGCTCAACGTTGCGGGCCTGCTTGCGGCAAATGATGTTCACATTCCTACTGTAATGGAGCAGGAGTCGATTACTCAGGCGCGGCGTATGGCTGAGCTGGTCCATGAGGTCCGGGGGCGCAACCCGAATCTACAGATCACCGCAGTTATCCCCACCAACTATGACAAGCGGGACCGACAACAGGAGTACTGGTACGACACCATTCGCAAACCGCCGAAGAGCACGAACGTCGTTGATCTGTCCTCCCTTGTTACCGAGCCTATTGCGGCAGATCGAGACATGAAGAAGATCATTGAGCGTGCTGGTTCGCCGGCGTATCGGCGCACCATTTACAAAGTGGCAGGTAAGACGTTTGAGGAGATCATGCAGAGAGAGGGTGCCTGGTAAGCATGGCGACAGAACGGGATTTTGAGCGCGGGAATGCCCTGCTGGTAGATGCCATCGCGGAATTGGGGCGTCTCTGGCACACGAAGGTGACCAAATCTCCCCAGTTGAAGGGCTTCTTCATGGACGCTGCCCGCGCCTGGGATGCCCTGAAGATTGGGGCCCCGGAGGCGAAGAAGGGCGAGGAACTGTGGCTGAAGGCCACCGATCTTTGTCCGGCAGCGCTTTGGGCCTGGTGCCTGGAGAAGCGGCTGGTAGACCGCCCCTGGCCGGGAGGGGCTGATCCGGAAGTTTCAGTGCCCGAGCCCGCCTTGGCTGGCGAGGCCGATGCGCGACTGGCCGAGTCGGAGGCCCAACTCCGTGAGGCCCGGGGCGAAAACGAGCAACTCCAGAGGCGTATCGAACAGCTCCAGCGAGAGCTTGAGCAGGCGCAAAAGAGCACTCCCTCCCCCTCCCCCTCCCCCTCCGCCAGCCTGCGTACGGTTCGGGTGATCGCGGATACAGACTTTGAAGATGACTTGTGGGGACTCCTGGCCTCGTACAAGAAAGGACCGGCCAAGCCCTTCAAGCTTCCTCCTGCTCTTGAGGAGCACATGACACGGCTCGCTGAAATCCCTCGCACGGAGACAGGTTATAACAAGGGCATTGACTGGCAACATTTCACCGTTCTTGCCTATCACGTGCTGCTTGGCGGTCTGGCTGATGAGCAGGCTCTTCGTAAGCGGCTTGCAAAGGAGCGCGGAATGATCGACGGAACCACATTGGGGCGCTTGTACGAAGCGTTGCTTTCTATCGTCCAAGAACACTATAGCGCAGCTAAGCTGACGACTAGGCGCACTCGCTAACGCGGGTGCGCCCGTTCTTTTATGATGGGATGGAAGCAAGTGTCATTGGAGACACGAGCGTAGCCGATAGAGGAAACAAGATAGAGCCCACTAGTAGAGGAAAGAGCAGGCCCGATAGCGGACCCGGTAGTGGAGCGAGTATAGCACCCGGTATAGAGTGCGGTATAGAGTCCTATATAGAGTCCGGTATAGACTCCACTATAGAGCAGACTATAGGGTCGAATATAGACTCCGCTATAGAGTCCGATATTAGGTCCACTATTGACATAAAGTGACCCTGGAACGCACTGTGAGGCCCCTCAGGGGCCTCGGGCTTGCGGGAGTACCCTAGCAGGTGAAATGCAACCGCCTTGCAGGAAACAGGGTTAAAGCCTTGTCGCTCTAGTCTTCGATGCCATTCTCAGAGGAAGATCCTCCACCTTTGGCATGACTGCTCCTGCCACCGGCGAGTCCGCCCTACTACAGCCAGACCACCACACCTGTACACAAAACGGACGATCCCAAACCCGCCAAGCGTGATGTAATTTACAACATGAACGCGGGAATATACTGCAAAGGGAACGATGCAGGCACGGCTACTTTGTCCACTGAACAGCTCTCCAGCACGACCGGAACCGAACGGAGCCCCGTCAAGGATTGGTAACCCGAAGCCAAAGAGAGCACTGAGGTCGCCTGGCGACGCGCGGATGATCTTGCCCACCTTCGGGCACACCGGAGCACTAGGCGGTAGCGACACCCCTGACAGCCGGCGCCGTCCCGGCTGCTCTGATCCCCGGAGAATTTCCGGACCAAGAGCAACCCTGGACGGCAGGGCGATGAATAGCGGTTCTACAGCCCCACCGTACCTGCAACGGTGGGGCTTGCGCCTTTGCTCTAGCTGGCGGTTCTTCCAAGCGGTTCTGCGGATCGGTTCTACCACAAGAATGCCCACACCCCATAGGGACACAGGCCGTTGAACCAGCAAGAACCGCTCTGGCCAGAACCGATAGAACCGAACCCCTGGTCAACTTTTCCACAAAGGGGGTTGAACAAATGCCCGCCGGAGGGTATTATCGGAATCAGAATTTGGAAGTTTTTGGGAGTGGTGCAGTTTGACCAGGCACTCGGATGTCCTAACCACACCCCCGGAAAACTACCGGCCCCTGGCCGACTACGCACGCTCAGTAAGATCCGAGCCGGATACCGCCAGACGCGCCGCTAGGCGAGGGAAGATCCCGGGAGCCGTTCGGGTCCACCTTCCGGGCACGCCGGAACCGGTCTGGTGGGTGCCCGCAGACTGTACTTGGACGGCACTGAAACGCGGGCGCCCCAACGGCAAGCGCAAGGGCGATCACAGTGAAGCCGCGGAGGTGTAGGAAATGAAGAAACAGCAACGTCGGATGAGCAAAACAGCGAAACGCCCGGATGGGGTAACCCGCGAACTCTTCGGGCTGGGCATGGTCGCACTCGGCCTATGGTTCTTCGTCGCCAAGGTCCGGTCTGGCGGCTTCCTGGGTGCACTAGTGATTCGGCTTCTTAGCGGACTCGCGGGGCACGGCGGAGCCTGGTTAATCGCCCTTGGACTTGTTTTCCTCGGCGCGTACCAGATCATCCGCCGGTTTCAGAAGCAGGAACTCTCCCTCGGAAAGCGGTTCTGGACCGTGATTATCTTGTTCACGGCGGTTGAAGTGGTTTTCCAACTCACCCAAATTGCCGCCGATCCCCTTGGCGGCGACGTCGAGTTAGCCTGGCAGGGAGCAGGAGGAGGCCTGATCGGCTACGGCATCACCCGTGTCTTGACAGTTGTCTTTGGTCTTTGGGGTCGGTATCTCGTGCTCGCCACTGCGGTAGTTGTGGCGATCCTACTCAACACCTCGCTCACGCTCGGTGGGACCCTTGTATGGGTGAAGGACAAAATCATGATGGCGTGCCGTCGCATGATGGTCGCCGTTCGAGCCCGATATCACGCGCAAAGGGCGGCCAGAGCCGCCACTTCCGTGTCGTCGGCACACCCGGTGCGGGTTCAGGCACAGCCTGATCCTGCTGGCACACGTGCCAGTATGAACGGAGCAGCACCGACCTCCATTCGCACAGTGGAGGCGCCGCACACCTCCGCGACCCAGCCGGGCCCGATTCCCCAGGTGCAACCTGCACCGCCGCAATCGGCCCCGGCGCCCAGCAACCCCTCCGCAACCCCGACCGGGCACACACTTCCTGCACAAGAAGCGACACCTGCACTCACACTCAGCAGCGAAGCACAGGCCGGACCCCACGGGGAGTATCGCCTGCCTGCGCTATCACTCCTGGCTCCGGCCCCGCAGCAAGGTGCAGATGATCAGGCAATCCACCAGCAGCAAGCGGACCTCCTACAGCGCACCCTTCGGTCCTTTGGAGTGGAGGCCCAGGTCGTCGACGTCAGTCCAGGCCCCTCCGTCACCCGCTTTGAACTGCAGCCCGGCGCCGGTGTGCGGGTGAGCAAGTTTACCCAACTGGCCGATGACCTCGCTTTAGCACTGGCAGCCGAGGACATTCGGATCGAGGCTCCGGTTCCAGGTAAGGCGGTAGTGGGAATCGAGATTCCCAACCGCGTGCGGCAGGCAGTCCCCTTGCGGAGCGTGATGGAATCGCAGTCGTTCCTGGGGAACCCCTCGAAGCTGGCCGTGGCCTTTGGCAAGGACAACGCCGGCAACCCGGTTATCGGGGATCTAGCCCGGATGCCCCACTTGCTGATTGCAGGATCGACCGGTTCGGGCAAGTCGGTGTGTATGAACACGATCATCTGCTCCCTGCTGTTCAAAGCCAGGCCCGACGAGGTCAAGATGCTGATGATCGACCCGAAGATGGTGGAACTCTCCACCTACAACGGAATCCCCCACCTCATGGCGCCGGTGATCACCGACGTTAAGAAGGCGGCCGGATACTTGAAGGGCGCGGTCCGGGAGATGGAGGCACGCTATGAACTCTTCGCAGCGATGGGCGTGCGGAGCATCCAGCAGTACAACGAGAAGTGCCTGACTGAATCTGACACGGATCCTTCCCGCAAGCCGCTCCCGTACATCGTGATCTTCATCGACGAGCTGGCTGACCTCATGATGGTTGCACCCGCGGATGTGGAAGATGCGATATGTCGCCTGGCACAGATGGCGCGAGCCTGCGGCATGCACCTGGTGATTGCCACACAGTCGCCCCGGGTGGACGTCATTACCGGACTGATCAAAGCCAATATCCCGTCGAGGATCGCCTTTGCCGTCTCATCCCAGGTCGACTCCCGCGTGATCATGGACGCAGCAGGCGCCGAGCGGCTGTTAGGCCGCGGGGACATGCTCTATCATCCAGCCGGGTTAAGCAAATCGGCACGAGCCCAGGGCGCCTTCATCGACGAGCCCGAGATCGAAGCCCTCGTCAGGTTCGTCCGTGCTCAGGGGCAGCCGGTTTACACAGCGCAGGAAGAAGAGGTGGAGGTGGGGGCTCGCCGGCCGGCGGGTAATGGGGTAACAGAAACCGAACCTGCTTCCGCCGTGGACGCCATCTTCCCGCAAGCGGTGCGGGTGGTAATCGAGAACGGGCAGGCCTCGGTGTCCATCCTACAGCGCCGGCTGCGGTGCAATTACAGCAAGGCCGCTAGGCTCATTGATATGATGGAAGAGCGAGGCTTCATTGGAACACACCAGGGCTCCAAGCCCCGTAACGTGCTGATCTCATTGCCGCAGTGGCAGGAGATGTTCGGCAGGGCCACCACGGCCGAGGAAACCGCAGCTATCAACTGAGAACCGCTTGACCCCCACCGCCGGTGGGGGTCACCTAATTCCGCGCTGAAATTTCTCTCTTACCCTGACCACCATCAGGCGAATGTTAATCTCGGGGCAGGACCGTGGGAAAAGACCAGTGATGCCAGCGGGCATAATGCTGGCGACCCTACCGAGGTGAGCGGTTCTGCGGAAGTGGTTCTCACCCGAAAACACAGGTGTTACTAGGGGGAGCAGATGGTTTCATGGGAAGAACCGCATCGGCGAGAACCGCTTTGCTTCCGCCTCAGTAGGCGCAAGTGTAGGGACACCCTGGTTCCGACACGAGATTTGTCGAACGAAAACCATCCGGGACACGAGGTACTTTTGAACAGAAGCAATAACCCTGGAGGAGACAAGTCGGGGGGTGGACGGGATGGCGCGCACATCGGAGGCCAATTGTCGCTTTGTGGCTGAGTTCGAGCTAGTGGTTACCCCCCACATCGAGAAAATGATACTGCGCCGCCTCGATGCGGGCCGGATGGTCTTCAACGCCCTACTGTCCGAAGCGCTGAAGCGATACGACCTGTTCCGGCAGTCCCGCCTGTACCAGAAAGCCCGGCGCATCCCCAAGAACACCCCGGAGCAGAAGCAAGCCCGTACAGCGGCCTTCCGCGCCGCCAGGGATGCCTGGAAATGGACGGAGGTTGGGCTAACCTCGTACCTCCAGGCCGTTGGCCAGCGTTTCACCCGCACGTGGCTGAATCAGCATGTCGACTCACAGATCGTCAAACAACTGGCCAAACGGGTAGCGCTAGCCGTCCTGCAGTATTCACTGGGGCGAAAGGGGCGCCCCAGGTTCAAGCGGAAAGGGATGCTCTCCTCGCTGGAGGGCGTGAACAACCGGCAGAGCATCATGGTCAAGGCTGACGAGAATCACCATCTCTACGTGTATTGGGGGGCCGGGACAGGGTCGGAGCGGCTTCGCGTTCCACTGATGATCCGTGCGGATGACCTCTATCATCGACATGCCCTAACCGTCATGCAGCCAGAAAAGGGGTTCCCCGGGCTGAAGTTCACCCGGATCGTCCAGAGAGTGATTCGGGGCCGGAACCGCTTCTATGCCCAAGTGACTCTCATCGGGCTGCCGTACCAACGGGATACCCTGCAAGCCCAGGGCGTAGTGGGCATCGACATTGGCCCATCGACGATTGCGGTCGTCAGCAACGAAGCAGTCTTCGTCGAGAAGTTTTGTGCCGAACTCGGGTCTAAGGAGAGGGAAGTGCGCCGGCTCCAGCGGAAAATCGACCGGCAGCGCCGGGCGAACAACCCTGACTGTTTCACTGAGTGCGGCGAGTGGATCAAGGGGAGAAGGGCAACGGTCGTAAGCCGCACCATGAGAAGCTCCCTACGGCGATTGCGAACGATTCGGCAGAAGCAGGCCGACCACAGAAAGTCTCTGCACGGCAACCTGGTGCGACGAGTACTTCGTTGTGGTTCTGAGTTCCGACTAGAGACACTGTCCTACCGTGCGTTCCAGCGATCGTTTGGGCGATCAGTCTTGGCTCGGGCGCCTGGGCTCTTCGTAAGCCACCTCAGGCGCAAGTCCTCCGAGGTTGGGGCAGCATTCACCGAGTTCTCCCCTTACCGCACCAAGCTCTCCCAGACGTGCCATGGTTGTAGGGCGATACGGAAGAAACCTTTGTCCGTTCGAGTTCACGCCTGTTCATGTGGAGTAACCGCTCATCGTGACCTCTACTCGGCCTTCCTTGCGCGCTTCGTGACGAATGAGGTGCTCGAATTACAACGGGCTTGTGCAGAGTGGCCTCTGTTTGAACTGCTCCTAGCTGCGTAGGTCTTTCCGGAAGACTGGCTCTGACTCGGGCCAGGTGGCGCTAACGGACGAGGACCGGTTCTCTACCGGCGCCCGAGAGGGAGGAGCCCGTTGCCACCAACCGGCAGGAATGCATAGGCTAAGACCGCAGACGTCGTAGTGGCTCAGACCACGAGGGCTGCGGAGAGGCCTCGGCTCGATCTGCCTCTCTGCGATACTAGGGCTATGTTATAGAGCTAGAACCCGTATGGGAGCTAGTATCCAGCCCACGTGCGCAGGGGAGAGTCGCTCCCACCCCCACCCGTCCCGGCACAACCTGGATCCAGCCCACGTGCGCAGGGGAGAGTCGGATGTGGCGGCTGTGAATTACATCGTTGAGGCATCCAGCCCACGTGCACTTGATGGTTAGCCGATGACAATCCCGGCAATAATCACTATCACCGAGTTATGTTAAGGTGGTAGTGATATTGGGAATTCCCCAGCGAAAGAACCGGTTGGGCTATTGGCGAAAGATCCGTAATTTCTCGCAAGATGACGTCGCAACCCGGCTTGGTGTAGCAAGGCGAACCATTAGTAATTGGGAACAGGATGTCTGCTGCCCATCGGACGAACAAGCAAGGGTCCTTGCCAAGATCTTACGCGTGAGAGTCCGAGATCTGTTTCCTTTCGGTCACTATTAGGGCCGTCCGCACGGACGGCTTTTTTCATTGGACAAGCAAGCCGGAGAGACATGCGCATATGGTCTCAGGAGATTGCCAATTGGCCGGATTTCCTGCCAGATGGGAAGGGGGGTGGAGGGTCACAATGCAAAACCGCCCCCAGAAGGGGGCGGAACGTAGGAAAGTGCCTGCATAAAGTTGTGATGGCGAATAGGGTGGACGATTGCCATGGAGCTGGGCGCCTACGCACCCAGCGTATGCGGTGGTCGGCACCGAAAATGCACGTCCCGAGGATTTCAGCTACATTGGCTGCCAAACACCCGCCAGATAGAAAAACAGCTTCGATAGCTGAACCAGGGCAGCCCCAAATAGAACCTCGATCAGGTATAGCGGCATGGTCCGTCGGACCTCCTTGGTAATCTCCACAGTAAGGTGCCCAAGGTTGCGTTGGATCATTCCCGGAGGTGCGTCATGGTGATTTGGCTCCTGTTCGGTCTGGTTTCGCTTACCACAGGGTTGCTCTTCATCGGCCGTGGGGTGCTACGGGCGTGGCGGAGCGCCAGGAGTCAGAGGGGGTAGTCGGATGCCTGTAGTGATGACCTACGACTGGCGAAATCGGTCCTGGGGTCCTGCTTCGGGCGGTGAGACCCAACGCCTAGAACGGGCATTACAGGGTGCGGGTGCAGTAACAGCCTGGCTGGCGCCGGCCAAGGCACTGGCAGCCGGCCTTGCCGAGGCAGCCCCACCCGATTCTAACGCGGCCGGCTGGGCAAACCTGTTCAGCGC
>DAHVXO010000369.1 GCA_027356675.1 Symbiobacteriaceae bacterium
AGCGTAATCCAGGTCATATGCGTTTCGATCGACACCATGTGCGTCCGCCACCTGGTCGAACAGAGCCTGACCGCCCCGGTTCGTCTCGGAGACGCCAGAGGGGGTCGTTCGGAAACCGGGAGCCTTGCGGGAGCGGCTCCCCCGCCGGGGCCGGGACCTCGTCACCCCGTATTTTACTCATCCGCTTCGCACGCATGTCGCCCGATAGTCGGCGCCTATGGACTGGGTGCCGCTATGGGTATCCGGATGGCCCGTTGCGGCCTCCCTCTCGGCGCAGCGTCTGTCACGGGATTCGTTGACTCATGAACCGATAGGCGGAGCAGGGGGAAGAGACCCCGTTGAGGGGCGTTTGCGCTGAGATTTGTGATGAACCCATAGGTTTTGCCTATGACTTGCTGTTGCTCGCTTGTAGATCGACTCTGCCCCGTAAGTACGCCAACAGCGCCGGCGGTAGCGTCTTTGGCAACCAGCTGATCCATCCGAGCGTTAGGATGGGGCAGGAATAGGAAGCAGCGTCCGAGCCATGGCTGAACCGCCTGTCCTTCGCCCTCGGTCCCGACCCTGGGAAACACACCCGGCCGTAGACGCTTCGAGTCATACCGAAAGGTTCTGTTCCCAATGCGTGTGGCCAACAAGGGACGCCCATTTGCGGACTTCGGCTGGACGGGTGTCCAGGCGCACCTGCTTGCGGGCGGCTTTGGGGCTCAGCTTCCCGAGCCCGTTTCGGTCCTACCGGAGCGCGCGAGACTGTTCGAGCCAGCGGCGCACCTGGTCATCCCTACAGGTCTTGGGGTCGACTTTCAGCGAGAAATTAAGGTTCTCATACGGGGTCACAATCTGGATCAGATTCATCTCCGCGTCGATGACCAGCGAGACCTGGGCATGGGGAATGGGCCGCAGGGGCGGGAAGGCGACG
This sequence comes from Symbiobacteriaceae bacterium, assembly GCA_027356675.1. Next base: position 917 of record DAHVXO010000369.1, read on the forward strand.
TCCGGGCACTGGGTCTGATCTGGCATGGGGTAGCCCACCCACAGGCTGGCAGAGCGGACGCCGAAGTTCCCGTACCAGGCCACCCCATATAGTTGCACCTTCGTACCAGGACGGGCCGTCCACTTCAGCGGTGTGCTTCCCACGGCTACGCCGATTCGGCGGGGCTGCGGGCCGTATTCGTTGCCCGGGACTGGCCCGCCAGAGAACTCGAAGAACTCGACATTGTCCGGCTGGGAGCTGCTTTCAAGACTGAGGCTGACCGGTGCGGACAATCTGAGATACGTATCAGGTGGCGTCCGGCCCACCACTTCGCCGCCCAACGTACGGAGCACGATTCCCGTCACTGCGGGCGCTGGCGGCGATGCATGGGCGGCAGCGACAGAGCCTCCGTCCGGTTGCGGCGCCCGGTGGACCGCACTTTGCCACAGCAGGCCGACCAGCGCTGCCCCGATCACCGCTCCCGGCACCCACCCATTGGTCACCAACTTGCGCAGTGTCACAACAGATCCCCCCTCTGTGAGTGGCGTGTTGTCCTTACACCCGAGCACATTAAGTCGGTGCGGGATCGGGTCCGACCATACGCACCTCTCAGCCTGCCGGTGGCCATGACCTGGCTGGAACTGCTGCGGTAGTTGAAAGCTTCGGCATAATCGCCCGTTCGCCTCCGCGAACTCTTACGTTTGCATACACAGTTTGACAAAACGATGCTTATAGAATTTCTACGATGGAGTCGGACATACGGCCAGATATCCACGAGGGGACGAGAACTGGATGGGGTCGGGGTCTTCAAATACGGAAGGGCAACTGCCTTATCGTACCAGGGCCGATTTCCTTTCAGAAAAAGCACCCCCCTCGCGGATGGGTGCCTGAATGTTATGATGAAGCTGGCAGGGACGGGAGCCGCAAATCACTCTCCAAAAGGGTGTGGTTTTTGGTGTCACCGGAGCAGAAACAGGTCCTTCGGGCCCGCGGTCTTGTGCTTCTCGACAGCAATCCGCCTCGTCTGAGAAAGCTTGCTGCCGATCGTGGTACATCGACTCGCAGGTCCCTGAAACCTTTCCGCAAAGGTTCCCGTCCTCTGCCAATTCCAGTATGTGCTTCGGTGTTCTATGTTACTACTGGCGACAGGACTGCGACTTCTGGAATCCCCGGCCACGGGGCCTTGGAGCTCAGACTTGGGCCGACCGCTTCCCTCGGCAGAACCCCGCCTCGGGTGAATCGGCCTTGACTGGCTCCGCTGTGTCGGTGTATATAAATGTCGTCACCCACACAGGGTACACGTGAAAGGGATTGACATGCTGCTAACCAGCTTTGCCCCCGTCCTTGCCCCGCAGACAAGGGTGGTCATTCTTGGTTCGATGCCAGGGCATCTATCATTGAAGCGCGACCAGTACTACGCTCATCCGCAGAATCGGTTCTGGCCGATCATGCACGAACTCTTTGGTATCGGACTAGAATTGTCGTATGCCAAACGTCTGGTACTCCTGACACAGGCTGGCGTTGGGCTGTGGGATGTATTAAAGCACTGCGAACGCGAGGGGAGCCTGGACTCCAGCATCGTGGGACGCACCGAGGTCCCCAACGATTTCAGACTACTATTTGACCGGTGCCCTGCGGTTCGTGCCCTTTTTTTCAACGGTCAGAAAGCGGAGCAGGCGTTTCGTCGCCATGTGATCCCGTCGTTGCCGGCTCCTATAGTCGATCGGCTCCATCTGATCACACTGCCTTCGACCAGCCCTGCGAACACAACCAGAACCAAAAAGGCCAAAGTCGAGGAGTGGAAAGCCATCTGGCGTTTCACGTGACAAGCCTCCACCGCCCAAGAAGCTACGCGCGTCGGACGCCCAGGAGCCCGTGGTCGCCGCACCTTTGGGGACCAGCGTGCTCCCCAGGCAGACGGCTGACGATACCATCGGTCACCCATTCAGCGTCATCTCGCGCTCGCCATCGGGCGTGACGACACCCGCCGGTGTGGGGGCAATGCCGTCGCAATCAGCGGTCCACTCACCCCACTCGCCGCGGCGGTCCCCGGACCCCACGCTTCCCGGTGGGGAACACCCAGGCGCAGGCAGGCCGCGGAGCAAGCCTCAGGGGCGACAGTTCTGCCCCGGCTCTGAGGGTCTGCGCCATGCCCTCCGCCAGTTGTTCCCACCGGTCGCGCTTCATTCTCCGTCAACCCACACGTCCCTCGAACAAACGATACGGCCCGGAGCGGGAGGTACTCGCACCGATCCCCCTCTCCGTTGGTAAGCGAAAACGGGGGCTCGGCGAGCAGACAGGCCTTGACAATGCGTGACTGATCACGTATCTTACGGTACAGTTACGTGGTGATAGGTCCCCACATCATGAGTGTCGGGCGCCCGCCCGGTACGGTCAGAAAGGGTGCTACGGATGACCCCAGCAGAGGAACTCCGTTACCTGGTGCTCGCAACCGAGCGCGAGGGGAACCGGATGCTGGCAGCCGCCCTGCGCCCCCTGGGACTTACGCCGTCCCAAGCCGAGGTATTGAGGGTTCTTCAGGACCATCAACCGTTGTCCCTCGCCGAACTCGGCGAACGGCTCGTCTGCGAAGGCGGGAGTCCCAGCAGGCTAGTCACCAGGCTAATCGAGGGTGGGCTGGTCGAACAGAAGCCCTCACCCACAGACAATCGCAAGGTGGCATTAACCCTATCCGAAGCAGGAGGGAATCTGGCCGCCCGCGTCACTGTCGTGGAGGCGGAGCTGCACGCCTCCATCAGCACCCTGCTGGAGGGAGCCCCGGTGTCTGAACTGCTGGGACTACTCTGGCGCTTTGTCGAGGACCGACCGGCTGGGAAGGCCCTGGCCAAGCGTACAGGGCGAAAACAGCCCAGATGACCATTCCACCCCCCGTTTCCGGAGCACCCTCCGGGCGGGGGAGTTCCTGTCTATAGCACGAATCATCAATGTCGTATCATTGATATTTTATATGCGAAAAGGAACCGAATTCGTGCCAGCTTTCCGGATAAGGAGCGGACCGTGGTGCCGGTTCCCACCGGAGACCTGGTGGCGGCACACCAGGCGACGGGGATCCCAAATGTGACGATCTATACCGCCGAGTTTCCCGCCAGTCCCGCCGTCCGTGCCACACTGCCGGTTGTGCAGAGACTCCTTGCTGTGAGCGCCATCCGCCGGGGGATTGAGCGCCTGGTGGACCGGCGAAGTGACAGACCAGCAGCCCGTCGAAAGGACCCGGCTCGGCCCTCGTATCTGTGGGCAAAGGCCACGGACCGGAATGGCAAGGCTGTGGAGGCTTGGCTGGAGATGGGTGAAGGGTACCAGTTCACCGCTGTCAGCAGCGTCCTTGCGGTCGAGCGAATCCTGGCGACTCAGTTGGCGGGAGCGCTTACGCCAGCACAGGCCTTTGGCGCCGACTTCCTTCTGGAGATTCCCGGAACCAGGCGGTATGACACGTTCGGTATGAGCAGCCGCGTCGTATAACCCTGGGGAGAGAAGGAGCAAACCTGGATGAACCGCCTGTACAGCAGTATCCAACGAGTTGCGAATGCAAGGTCCATGACAGCCCTGCTCACGCTGGCCCTGGTTCTGATGGTCGGCATGAATGCGGTGAACCTGCCGTTCGCCGTCCCTCGCCTTCGCCAGCTTTCGGGTGGGGCCCGCGTGCTCGATACGGAGCTCTTCTACTCGGCGCAGAAGGCCTACGCCGCACTCGATGCCCTTCAACCCGCAGGGAGAGCTGAGTACCTGGGCTTTTTGCTCCTTGTCGACTCGGTCTTTCCCCTGGTCTATTCGGCAGCCCTGGCGATCCTGCTTACCGTAGTCTTCCGGAGCGCCTTCAGGGCCGGACAACGGGTCCACAAGCTGGCCCTGGTTCCACTGGCGATCGGCGCGTTCGACTACCTGGAGAACCTCGCGATCATCACACTGCTGCTGCGCTATCCATGGCATCTCGAGGGCCTGGCTACGCTCGCCGGGTACTTCACCTTGGCGAAGTGGAGTCTGACTGCGCTGAGCCTGCTGCTGCTCCTGCTTGGACTTCTGGGGGTGCTATGGCGAAAGACTCATCCCGAATAGGCTATAAGAAGGCAGTCGAGGTTGTTCCGAGCTCTCACTATCATGAAACTTTCCGCTCCGGTACGAGGGATTGCGGGTCGGCCAAACGAAACCTTTGGTAGGGCCTTCCACGCAGCGAACGCAGCGCTGAGGCGGGAATCCTTGGAGTCGCAGAGGCCGGGTCCTCTGCATCGGGAGGAAAGCGCTCATGTTGGCAGTCCGCGCCCCACAGATCGATCGCGCCTGGCGCTTCGTGGCAGTAGCCTTTGTTATCACCATGGTCTCCACTGGCCTCAGTTTCGCCATCGGGCCTTTGGTCTCCCCGTTGCTGGCCGACTTCGGTTTAGAGCCTATCCGAAAACTCAACTACCTTCAGCAGGAACCTGCCTGAACCTCGCGAATCCCTCAGAAATGACTGTGAGGGGCGATTCCGGTGGGCAAGCGGGCTGTCGAACAACACTTTTCGATTCCAGACGAACTCTGGGACACGATCCGTCCGTTACTTCCGGTTGAGCCCCCCAAGCCCAAGGGTGGCAGACCGCGGATCGATGATCGCAAGGCCATGACGGCCATCTTCTTCATCCTGCGAACAGGAATCCAGTGGAAGGCCCTGCCCAGGGACCTTGGAGCCGCAAGCACCGTGCATGACCGCTTCCAGTACTGGCAGCAGCAAGGCGTATTCAAACGTCTTTGGGAAGCTGGGCTTCAGGCCTATGACGAGGCCAAAGGACTTGAATGGGCCTGGCAGGCGGTTGACGGCGCTATGACCAAAGCGCCGTTGGGGGGAAAAAGGAACCGGTCCCAATCCGACTGACCGCGGAAAGTCTGGAACGAAGAGAAGCTTGCTGACCGATGGTCTGGGGGTTCCACTGGGTCTCGCTGTGGACGGTGCCAACCGTCATGACATGAAGATGCTGGAACCGACTTTGAACGCAACCGTTGTCGCGCGCCCGCAACCCACTACGGAAGACCTGCAGCACCTGTGCCTTGACAAGGGCTACGACTATCCCGTGGTTCGGGAGTTGGCATCAGCTTTTGAGTACGTCTTGCATCTACGCACCCGTGGCGAAGAGATCAAAGAGAAGATCACCGTTCCCGGATACCGGGCCAGGCGCTGGGTAGTGGAACGGACCCACTCCTGGATGAACCGCTTTCGCCGTCTTCTCATTCGCTGGGAGAAGAAGGAAGATAACTACCTGGCGATGTTACATTTCGCCTGCGCCTGGATCAGTTTTCGCTCTGCCGAGGCTTTCGGAATCTAGCCGACCGCCATGCGACACCGGTGGATTATCACACCAAGTCGCCGCCCCGCTGCAATTCGCCGCCGATTTCCAAGTAAGTCTCTGGCCACATGCGGAAACGAGCGGTGAATCTCCGGAAATCGGGGCCGCTCAGGGCCGAGAGCCGCCGTTTTTCGCTTTATCCGGGCCAAAACGCTTGTTTCAGGCCGAAAACAGCAATCTGAGGGGCTAACAAGCCCTTCGACCATGTGTATTCGCCTGTGATTTCCGTACCTCTCCGAAGTCAATCTCAGAGAAGAGCGGTGAACCCAGGGAGTTCCATGTGCGGGATCGACTGCGGAGCGTGTGCGCAATGGCTCCCGCCCAGGCGGGGGCCACGCTAAGCCCAAGGCTTAGAGGTCCAACGGGTTTTCGGGTAGGCTCTTAACGCGGACGTACCTGTCCGGGGTCATCGCCGTGAGGCAGCTCGCCTACGGGGTCGGCCTGGCCATGTTCGGGCGGCTCGCCGACCGGTGGGGTACACGCCTAGTGGCCGTAGGTGGGGCAGTCCTGAGCGGGGCGTTGCTTGTCCTGGCAGCCGCCACCCGGTCAGTCCTCCTGTTCAGTGTGAGCTTTGGCCTGCTCGCACCCGCCGGATTTGCTGCTGTGGGCCATACCGTCCTTGCGACCATCATCAGCCGGTGGTTCAAGCGGCGCCGTGGCCTCGCCCTGACGTTTCTGTCATCAGGGGCCATGGGTGGGATCGCCCTGGGAACGCCACTGCTGGCCCTGGGGATCTCCTACATCGGGTGGCGGGGGGCCTACATGGCTGCGGCGGCTGCCTGCATGCTCGTTTTCCTGCCGGTGGCCTTCTTTGGACTCAGGGAACCCAGAGTCTCCCCGGCCGAGCAGGCTTCAGGGACAGCCTGGGCACCGGGCGAAAACGGCAGTTCCTGGCCCACTGCACTGCGGAGCCGCTCCTTCTGGCTGCTGGGCGGCAGCTTTTTCGCCTGCGGTTTCAGCATGAACCTGTTGTCAGCCCACGGCGTGCCCATGCTCGAGGAGCACGGTTTCACCAGCATGACGGCTTCCATGGGGATCGGACTGATCGGCTTCGTGAGCATTTTCGGCAGCCTGGCCCTCGGGGCCATCTCAGACCGCTGGGGGCGACCCAGTGTCCTGGCGCTGATCTATGGGGGGCGGGCATTGGGCTTTCTCGCCCTGTTCCTGGCGGCAGGGGATTGGGAGCTTTACCTGGTGACCGCCACAGCCGGACTGGTCTGGGCGGGCTCGTCCTCTCTGACGTCCGCACTCACGGCCGATCTCTTCGGGGCACAACGCGTGGGAACCCTGTTCGGCTGGATGTACCTCCTGCACCAAATCGGCGGGGCGATCGCCTCCTATCTGGGCGGCTGGGCGTTCACCGTGCTGGGGTCCTTCACGCTGCCCTTCGGGCTGTCTGCCGTGGTCCTGTTCGCTGCCGCCTTCATGTCTTCTCGGGTGGCGCGTTCACGCCCCGGCCTTATCACGGGCCGGGAGGCCTATAGCACCGACTGATGGAACCCCAGCGGCTGTGCCGTCGCTGGCGTCTAATCAGAACGCGGGGAGGCATGACACATGCAGCGGCGGCGCATCCAGGCACTCCTCCTGGACCTGGACGGCACCCTCTTCTTCAAGGATGCTCAGATTCCCGGGGCGGCCCAAGCGTTGGAAAGGCTCGAGCGGATGGGCCTTCAGCTGCGTTTCCTGACCAATACCGATTCCAAGACCGCCGCTACGATTTGCAGCGAGCTGGCTGATATGGGACTGAACGTGGACGCGAAGCGGGTTTTTACGCCTGCCACCGCCATGCTGGAGTTTCTGCGCCTGCACCCTGGCAAGCGGTGCCACTGCCTGCTCGCGGATGAGCTGGCGGCCACGTTTTTACCTTACCTCCAGGGGAGCGGCAGCGTCGACTACGTGGTTGTGGGAGACTTCCGACACGCTGTCAGCTACGAACGCCTGAACACGGCCTTCCGGCACATCATGGCTGGAGCGGAGATCATCGCCCTCCAGAAGGGGCGGTATTTCGTCCGCACCGACGGCTACAATCTGGACACCGGCGCCTTTGTCCAACTGCTGGAATATAGCTCGGGGAAAACCGCCCGGATCCTTGGCAAACCCTCAGCCGATTTCTTCGCGCTGGCGATGGCCCATGTTGGCTGCGGGCCGGAATCCGTAGCGATCGTGGGCGACGACGTAGCGACCGACATTGCAGGAGCAAGAAACACGGGTGCCCTGGGGGTGCTGGTGCAAACCGGGAAGTATAGCCCGCAGACCCTGGCCAACTCCCCGGTGCAGCCGGACCTGACGGTGGAGTCCGTCGCAGACTTGCCAGGGCTCATGGAGGAGCTGCTGGGATGAAGCAGTCGCTGCCCCCTTCCGACAACCGCATCCATGTTTGCCCTACGGCTAGCATAGGCCCACCGTTCCGCTCGGGGGAAGGGTTGGGTAAGAGAGGAAGCAACCGACGGGGTGCCCATTCAGGAGGGGCGGGGCCTCTACCTATGCTTCGTGGGGGTGGCTGCGGGGCTGGAACATCAGGTGACCGTCATCCCGGAGCGCACAGGACAGCCACGTGCCTTGGACCTTCGACTTCGTGTCAGCAAGACTTTCCACCACGGTAGACCAGAGCCTGTATCTCTTGCTGCATAAGGGATACAGGCTTCTGACGGGTAAACTGAGGGTGTGAAGGTTGCTCGCCCAGGCCGGTCGCGACTACTTCTTACGGGGAATCGTAAGGGTCTGCCAGTTCGCATCCTTTAACTGCTTAGCGATATAGACGATCTGCCCGACGTGGT
>DAHVXO010000372.1 GCA_027356675.1 Symbiobacteriaceae bacterium
GCGCTCGTGCAGAAGTGAAAGCGCACGTTGGATCCGCTCTTCCCGCTCAAACCGGGCCTGATCGGCCCAGAGGTCCAGCTGCTGCCACGGCAGTGGGCCGATCATACTCAGTTCTACCGTGAGCGCTGTGTACGCGACCTCAGATTCGGCCTGCCCATCCCGCAGCGCTTCGTCCAGCAAGAGGGCGAGCGCCTGCTGGAGCGGATAGGCGGCCTGCTGGAGCCGGGCCAGTGTCCGTGCCGTCCTGACCGGCGGCTGACCCGCCCGCTCCAGAGTCAGCCCCACCTGCTGACAGCCCTCCCCCTGGGCCGCCAGCCGCGCCGCCAGCAGTGCGGCCGAGCGCCCGGCCGTCTGCTCCAGCGGTGCGCGCTCCCGCACCTCAGGGGCGAACAGCGTCCGCCGCTCCAGCGCCCGGGGCGGATAGCAAGGCTTGACCTGCTCCGAGTCGACCCCGTGGCTCCAGACCGCCACCTGGCGCCCCAAGGGCCCAAGCTGGCGCAGCCATTCGCCCTCGGGAATGCGAGCAGCCTCCCCGATGGTGCGCATGCCCAGCCGGGCCAACCGCCGCTGCAACTCCGGCGGCGCCGGCAGGTAGGACAGGGACAGCGGCGCCAGAAAGCGTTCCTCCGCACCAGGCGGCACAAACTCCACCACGGTCGGGGCGCTGAGCCGCCCGCGCGCCCCCGGACGCCGGAGCAGCCAGTTCTCCTTACAAGACAAGGCTGCCGCCCGCGCAACCAACTTTGAGGAAGCGACCCCGGCAAAAGCGACAAACCCATAAGCAGCTGCCTGATCGACCAGACCCTTCACTTCGCTCCGGACGGCCTCGGTGATGCTGGACTCCGGGAACGGCAGCGCCAGGTATACTTGATGCAGTTCCACCGGCTCCACATAAGGTGTGCGCGCCAGACAGCGCTCCCACCAAGAACGGGCAGTCGCCGCGGCGTCCACCTGTGCCAGTTCCACATGCTTCGCCCGGGGTGCATCGCGCAGCACCTGGCGGGATGGGGCGCCCTGCTGCAGGCCGCCTGCAAAGGCCTCTCGGCAGCCGTCGCAGACGACACCCTTCTGCAGCACGACCACCTGGCTGCCGGCCGGCACCAGCCCTGCGGCGAGTGCCACACCGGCATACAGCCCCTGAATTTCGATGAAGCAGACCCACTGCACGGGTACACCCCTCCATGTCGCAGCGGTTAGTTGACCAAAACCAAACACGTGTTCGGTTTATCCCTATTTTATGCCCCCCAGGCGGTGGTGTCAAGGTCGATCAAGCCCCTGTTATTTTCCAATTGACGGTAACCCGCCGAAGCGCTATACTTCCGTGAGGACGCAAATACACCATAATGCGCCAGTGCTTTTCCCATGTTTTTGGGTTCGCCCCGGTACCTGGACAGCCATGAAATTTACATCAGAAAGGTGCCCACGCAGGCACCTATCACACAGAGCTTGGCGTCAACCCCCGGGGGCCTCTCCGGTCGGAAATGAGGAGGAACTGAGTACCGTGACCACCGCTCAATGGCTCTACATTGCGCTCCTATCAACATATGTCGCGCTCTTCGTGGTCTTTAGCCGGATGTTCTACTGGAAACACTACGCCGAAAAAAATTACTACGAGCGCCGCCCCGCCCATCTGTCCGAGGACGCGATTGCAGAACTTGCGCACCAGAACGGCAAGGAGATTCCCTACATCTCGATCTTTGTGCCGGCCCGCAACGAGGCCGACGTCATCGAGAAGACGATCGAACACCTCTCCCACCTGCGCTACTCGCCCGAACACTACGAAATCCTGATCGTCACCGACGAAAAGGAATCGCAAGCCGCCGCCGAGGAGCGCAACCAGATCAGTGCAAGCCTGATCCAATTTCTCACGAGCGAGACGCCGTGGTCCGGCGATGCCAAGTATGAGGCTGTACTCACCTCTCTCCTCAGCCGGCTGGCGCTCGACGAGGCCGAACTGGCGGAGCGCACAGCCAGCCCGCACTTCTCCGTCCGCCATCTGCTCACCCTCGCTCCCCACGACCGGCAAGAGATTCTGCAATCGGTCGCCCTCGCCCTGATCGATGGCAAGGGCAAGATCGACCGCAGCCAGATTCATGAGGCAATCCGCCGGCGGATGCCCCTGGCCCCTTTGGCCGAGGTCAACCGGCTCTACCCCATCTTCCTCAGCCTTGCCATCCCCGCAGTCATGGCCTCCGCCAATCTCAAGCGAGAGCATCAGGACCGCCTGGTCGCCCGGATGATGACCGAGGCCGCCCAGGCCCGCCAGCCCCTGACTGAAAAAGTCCTGACCGCCCTCTCGGACACCGTCAGCCATCGCATCGTCCGCCGGGTACACGCCACGTCCGCCGACCGCCTGACCGTGTGGCTGGAAGAAGCCTGCCGGGATGCCCTCCCCACCACCCAGGAGATCGTGGAGCGCAAGCGCCGGGAGTTCGCCAACCTGCGCAACCTTTCCGCCGTCAAGCACGTCATCGTCCCCTGGGACTTCGATGGCCACGTCGACGGCGTCTGCACCGGGGAGTTTGTCCCCTCCACCAAGGGGCGGGCGCTCAACTACGCCTTCCGCTTCGCTGACGACCGCTCGACTATGTGGGCCTTCTACGACGCCGAGAGCCGTCCGGACTCCGACACGCTGCTCTACGTAGCCTGGCGCCGCCTGACGGTGGGCAACCAGTTTCAGATTGCCCAGGGCCCCGTCTATCAGATCCGCAACTTTTGGAAGACCAGCCCGCTCTGCAAGATCGCCGGCCTCTATCAGGCCATCTCCCACGAGTGGCAGATTCCCTACCTGCTGCGCACGATTCCGTTCATCGGCGGCACGAACATTTTCGCCGCCAAGGATCTGATCCAGAAGATCGGCGGTTTTGACAACACCGTCCTGACCGAGGACATGGAACTCGGCGCGCGGGCCTGGCTCGTGGGCGACGCCTGGCCGGACTTCCTGCCCTACGCCTCCTCTGAACAGACCCCGCCGACCTTCAAGGCCTTCTTCCGCCAGCGGCTCCGCTGGGGCAGCGGGTACCTGCAGGTCTACGACAAGATCAAGGCCGACCGATCCCTGCCCGAACACAAGACCCGCCCGCTGCTGCGCACTTACTGGTGGAAGGGTCACTTCTCCTGGGTGCTGTTCCAGGTCGTTGCCTTGCTGCCGTTTGTCGTCATCATCCTGCGGCTCAACCACCTGCTGGATCACACCATCGCCCCGGCATACATCAACGCCATCTTCCTGCTCCTCGGCCCGTTCTACATCGCCTTCACCACCTATTGTTTTTTCCACTACTATCAGCACATGGATAAGGCGCCGACCAGCACCCGGGTCGCCGGATTCGCCCAGCTCTTCGTCCTGCCGGTTTCAGCCTTCTTCCTGCCAGTGCCCTACTCCAGCGCCCTGGTGCTCAAGTGGATGGGCCGCATGCCGACTGGCTGGGTCAAGACCCCCCGGACCAAGGAGTAATCAAACGACCGCCCTGGCACGAAGCCCGGGCGGTCATTTCTTATGATGATGTGATTGTCAACCGCTCCGCCAGGTCCGCCAGGTCCGGCGGCAGCGGCGACTCAAACCGCAGACTCTCCCCCGTCATGGGATGCGTAAACGCCAGCGTGGCAGCGTGCAAGGCCTGACGCCCTGGCGGTCCGCCGTCCCCGTACATCTCGTCGCCCAAAAGCGGATGACCGGTGTGTGCCATGTGCACCCGGATCTGGTGCGTGCGCCCGGTCTCCAACCGCAGCGTCAGTAGGGTCGCAGCCTGCCACCTGGCGGTGACCTCCCAGTGCGTCACGGCTCGCTGCCCGCCCGCCGTCCACTCGGCCTGCCGCACCCGGCCCTGCGCCTCCGCCGCCGCCAGCAGGGCTTCCTGGTCGGGCGTTCGTGGCCCCAGCGCCACCTCCCGGGCCACCGGGTGCCCCCAGACCCGCCGGATGGGCAGGTCCACCATGCCCTCTGCCGGCTCCACCACGCCCGCCACGAACCCGATGTACCGGCGCTCCAGCTTCTGCTTCCCAAGCTCCCGCGCCAGGCGCTGCGCAACCACCGGGTCTTTGGCAAAGAGCACCAGGCCCGACGTATCCCGGTCGATCCGCAGCACGGGCCGGACCACGGCCGCCTCACCCCGCTCCTGTAGATGATAGGCAACCCCGTTGGCCAACGTGCCGCTCGTGTAACCCTTCACCGGGTGGACGACCATCCCGGGAGGCTTATCCACCACCAGCAGATACGCATCCGCAAAGACCAGAGTGAGCGGCACGGGCTCCGGCGCCACGCGCTCCGCCGCCGCCACCCGGATCTCGACCTCTTCGCCGCCGGCCAGGCGGTCGCCCACGCGGGCTGGCTGGCCATCCACCAGCAGCCCCCCGGCGTTCTTCGCCCGACGGACTAGTGTATTGGAGAGCTTGAGCCGCCCGTAAAGAAACTTGCCCAGGGTCAGACCCCCGGCATCCACCGGAACCTGGTAGCGCACGATTCCTCACCCCGTACAAGTCTTCCCGACCAAAGGCAAGGCCCCCTGCCCAGGGGCCTTTTTTGCAACGGGAGACCCCTACGGGTGCGACGGCGGCTCCACCGACTGATCGTCGCCCAGGCGTTCCATCAGCCAGGTGGCGTCCCCGGTCAGCACGGCCGCTGCGTCCCGCATAATCAGTCCCTGCGCGGCGCCCTCACCCACCTGATCGACGAAGGCCGCCAGATGACTCCGAGCATCACCGCCGTCCGCCTTCTCCAGCTCGGTCAGGAGCTTCTGCTTCAGCCCGCTGTATCCGTCCAAACGGCCCCGACCGGCGAACATCTGCACCAACCGGCCCAGTGCGGGCACATCGACGCGAATCTCAACCTCAAACCGCTCGGGCGCTTCGGCCGTGTTCCCGGCGTAGTCCCGGGCCCAGGCTGATAGCGTGTGGTGGCCCAGCGGCAGCTCCCAGAGGTCCACCGGCGTGCCCAGAGGCACTTCCTGCTCCGCATCCATGTCAGCCACAGCCAGGGCGATACCGGACATGTCGTCCTCGGCCGTTACATCAAGCACCAATTGATCAGCGTGGCTCAAGACCGCACCAGTCGGCGCCGCCAGCCGCACCCGGGGCGGCGTCAGATCGATGGCCACCGTGGTCGTCCAGGGCAGCCCGGCGGTCCAGTCAGCGGCGACAGTCTGCACCTGCACCCAGTTGACGCCTTCCGCCGCCACGGCGAAGGCCGCGCTCGCCGGGACCCAGTCGCCGAAATCCAGGCTATAGGCCAGGGACACCGCACCTTCCGCGGCGATCATCTCACTGCAATCGACCGTCGCCGCGCCGCGCAGCCAGTCTCCATCGCCCCGCGCCGCGGCTTTCACCTGGCACCCCGCCGCCGCCTGCTCCACCGGCCACGGGTCCTCGCTCTCCCACCAGTAGCGCCCTTCGTCGCCGGCGCCTGACTGGCCCCCGGCCGCCCATACAACCCCGCCCATGGCAACCAACAGCGCCGCCATGAGCGGCAGCAACGTCGCCAGCCTCTGGCCCACTGTTCGCCTCTCCTTTCGCACCCTCGCGGTGCACTTATGGTAAGCCAGAAGAGGTGTGGCTTTCCAGCGGATGCGGGGGATTTCGCCAGCGGCACCCAACGGCTTGAATTATGACACGCTTAAAAGGAAAGTCTTACGCTGCGTCCAATAGTGTATGGGAATCGCTCGCACTCGAAGGCGCTAACAGCAAGGGGGCTAGATCAGTTGATTATCCGGAACGTAATGGTTGATAACGTCACCTCTGTCTCCCCGAACGACACGCTGCAGCAGGCGTATGATCTGATTCAGATTAGTCATCACGACTGCTTGCCGGTAATGGACGGACCGCAGTTGGTTGGGATCATCCAGCTCACCGACATCTATGCCGAATGTATGAAGAGCGGCCGCCAGGGAGCGCTGCCGCTGCCCGTCAGGCAGGTCATGATTGGCACCCCGATCACCATTAATCCCGATGATCTGATCGAATCTGCCGCTAAACTGATGCTCCAGCATGACATCCCCTTCCTGCCGGTCGTAGAGAATGGCCGTCTGGTGGGCGCCATCGGCGAATCCGACCTCTTCAAGAGCTTCGCTGAGATGCTGGGTGTCAATTCTGGCACTACCCGGCTGACCCTGGTGGTCCCCGAGAAGAAGGGCCAGTTGGCCCGCATCGCTGAAATCATCCGGGACGCCGGCGTCTCCATCACCCACCTGGCCACCTTCCACACAGTGATGGACCAGTATAAGGTGATCGTCCGGGTTGAGACGGACTCGAGCAAGCCGCTGGTTGAACTGCTCTCCCAGCATGGCTATAAGGTCATCCATGTCCAGGTCGACTGACGGCAATCACTGCCAAATGGACCGGGCGGTCTGCCGCCCGGTCCATTTGCTGGCTTCGCAGACAGATTATGCTGGTTGCCCATTATTCACATCCCCATCTATACTAATGGCGATCATTTAACTTTCGAAACTGTAGTCGCCTCTGCCCGAATACGGGGTGGAACCTGACTCAGTCTGACAAGTTCTGGACGGGCCGGGCGTAAGATGTCGCAATTCAGCTTTGCGCGGAGGGTCATCCATGCAGCAAAATCCGCAGACGCCGTCCCCGGCCGACCCGGGCCTGCGCCGGATCCTGGCGCGGCAGGTTTTGACCGGCTTCACCGGTCTCATGGCCGTCGCTGTACTGGCGGCGGCGCTCTGGCCTGCGCCAGCCACCAATCCCGGGCCCCGGGCCACCCCGCCGGAGCAGGCCCCGCAGACCTCTGCCCAACCCAGCCCGGCTCCCGCCACTACCCCGCCCCCCACCGAGACCGCGGTCCCCAAGCAGCCGGAACCGCTCCCCCCACGGCCCGCTGGTGAGCCGGCCATGCTGGTCGTGCACGGGGACCGCTCCTGCAAGCAGATCGCCTTCACCTACGATGCCGGCTCCGGCGCCGACGGCGCAGCGGCCATCCTGGATATGCTGAAGAGACAGGGCGTCACAGCCACGTTCTTCCTGACCGGCAAGTGGGTCGAGACCTATCCGGACCTGGCGAAGCGCATCGCCGCCGAGGGGCACGAGATCGCCAACCATACCTACAGCCATCCGGACCTGACCAAGATCCCGGCCGATGAGGTCATTAAGCAGGTGAAGGACGGCGAGGCGGCCATCCGCAAGGTTACGGGACGGGAGAGCAAACCGCTTTTTCGGGAGCCGTACGGCGCCTTCAGCGACGATGAACGACGCCTCGTGCGTGAGGCCGGCTTCAGCTACAGCATCTACTGGGAAGTGGACACCCTGGACTGGCAGTTCCCGTCCATCGACACCGAAGTCAAGCGGATCACGGAGCGAAGCACCAGTGGATCGATTCTCCTCATGCACCTGAACGTCCCGAATTCCGCCATCGCCTCGGACCGTGCCATCCCGATTCTGCGGGAGAAGGGCTACAAGCTCGTAACCATCTCTCAATTGCTCAAATGTCCATAACGAGGGGGGGGCGTGACGCCCCCCCTTCCGGCTGTGCTACTTTGGATAGCTGACCGTGAGCCGGTAGTCGCTCTTCCCGCTGTCTACCACCACGTACAGGCTATACGTACCGGCTGGCAGGAAGGCTGAGACGGTCTCGGGATTCAGGTTCGGTGATATGGCCCGGGCCATGATCCGGCCGAGACCGTCCACGAGGTACAGGTCCAGGTCTGCCCGCCGCTCGCTGAAGTTCACCGCGGCATTCACGCTGCCGGCCCGCTTGACCGTGATTGGAATCACCTCGTAGCGCGGCCCGGTTGCGCTGAGATTGCCACTCTTGTTGAGCATACCCGTGCCCGGCAAGGGTGGGTAAGTAACCTTCAGCACGTAGTCGGCTGTGCCGCCCAGCGAGGTCACCACGATGACGTAGGTGCCGCTTGCTGTGGCGCTAAATGCCAAGCTGGTGGTACCGGTGGCGACCTGGTGGCCCTGGGCGTCAAGGGCAGTCAGCGCCACGCTGGCAGTCCCGGTCAGCCCCAGATCGGCCCGGAGTTTGCCGCCCGCCGCCACTTCCACAAAGTACCGGTTCCCGGTGCCGTACATGCCTACCTGTCCGGTAAACTGGAGCGACTGCACTCCAGTGGTTATGCCGTCACCCACGGTCACATGGACCGCCGGGGAGATGCCGACGTTACCCGCCGCATCATAGGCGTTAGCCACCAGTGTATGCGCACCAGGGGTGAGATGCGTGGTATCCCAGGTCACCCGGTAGGGAGCTGCAGTGGTCATGCCCACATACTGGCTGTCGGCAAAGAGCAGCACCTTGCTGACCCCGACGTTGTCCGTGGCCTCGCTGGTCACGGTCACCGCACCCGATACGGTGGCACCCTCGGCCGGGCTGGCGATGGTCACCTTCGGCGGCTGCTGATCGCCACTGGGCGGATTGGGATTCGGGTCCGTTGGCGGCGGCGTCGGCTGGCCTGCACCGCCATCGACGTTGCCTGCGACCACGAGGGAGAACCGCTGAGGACCCTGGGGCACGTTGTAGCCCTTGACTGTGACCGTATAGGTGCCGTCCTTCGGTGCAGGCAAGACGACGTTCTCTACGTTGTTCGTATGATCCACGGTGCCACCCAACATGTGGTTACCGGTGACGACGGTGCCGTCCGGAGCGGTCACCGTGAGATCCAGGTCGTTGACCAGCGTCTTGGCCGCTGCCGGCGAGGCCGCAAAGTCCGTCCAGACCAGCGTGACCTTCAGCGGCTGGCCTTGCTTGACGTCGTACGTGTAGGACTGCCCGTCGCCGGTCTGCAGGGCCTTCGCCTCGTTGACGTACTTGAACGGCCGCCCGTAGAGGCTGTTCTTGACGTCGACGCGCCCCCACCCATTGTCCTTCCAGGTCAGGTCCTGATTCATGGCCGCGGCGCCGTTGATCAGGGTCGCTTTCAGCAGCGAGGCCCGCGGCGTAATGCCGAACTTGTCGACATAGTATTGGCGGACCAGGGTCGTCGCACCCGCCGTGAGCGGCGTCGCCATGGAGGTGCCGCCCATGTAACCGTACCGATTGTTGGATTCGTGGGGGGCCCAGAATTCCTTGTCGCTGCCCAGGCTGGAACGGGTCGATGCGATCCACGTGCCGGGTGACACGACGTCGGGCTTGACACGGTTATCCCCTGTAGGGCCCCGGCTGGAGAAGCTGGCCATGGCGCCAGTATCGGTCGCCATCTTCTTGCCCGGGCGGTCGTTTTGCGAGGCGCCGACGGTGATCGCGTTCTTAGCGGTGCCTGGGGTCGAGACGGTGCCGTAGTTGATCTTCCCGTCTTGGTTGGGGTCGCCGTCATTGCCTGCGGCAAAGAGGATGGTGTAGTCCGGGTTCTCCCACATGAAGCGGTCGACCGCTGCCGACTGAGCATCGTAGACGGTGCCGCCCGAAGAAGCCGGCACGCCCCAGGAGTTGCTGTGGATACGTGCGCCATCGGCGTAGGCCTGCTTGAAGAGCCGCCCCAGGTCCTCCGGGATGCCGCCAAGGCCCCCCTGACGGTCTTCCACGGCCTCGAAGACCAGCTTGGCACCGGGCGCCATGCCCTTGTACAGGCCGTTTGAGGCAGCACCGGTCCCCAGGATGGAACCCGCCACATGCGTGCCGTGCGCGAGGGTATCCGATGCGTCCCCCGGCTTGCCGAGGGCATAGATCGCCTTCACCTGGCCCTGGAAATCGGGATGCAGCGAGCTATCGTTCTTGCCGGTGTCCAGGCCGGTATCGGTGATTGCCACGATCTGCCCCTTACCGTCCAGCCCGGCTCCCCATACACTGGATACGCCCATGATACCGGCTGCCTTATCATTAAAGAGCTGGTTCTTGCGGACCGGCTCGACCCAGACCACCTCGGGGCTGGCGAGGAGCGACTGCAGCCGAGTGCGATCGACCTGGGCGGTGAGGACGCCAACGCCGATTGCCTCAGGTCGGATTCCCAGGGCGGAGAGCGCCGTCACGGACCCTTTGGTCCCCGTATCAAATGTGTTGATACGGACCAGCGCCTGATCCGACCCGACCAGGGTCAGCAGGTCCCGATCCAGCTTGAACTCAGGCGTATAGGTGGCCACACCCTTCACGAATCCGAGATCGCGCACCTGTTGCGCAACAGGTGCCGCCATGCGCACCAGGAAGGCGTTCTCCGGCAGGTAATCCCCCACATCGGCACCAAGGCGCGTCAGGGCGGACTTGTAGGCGGCCAACACCCGCCCGGAAAACTGCAGTACGTAAAGGCCTCGTCCTGCCTCGTCTACTGCGGGTGAGGCTGTCGTCATACGGGTATCCGCCGTCATGTAAAGCGTACCATGTTTCAGCAGCACCGGTAGGTTTTGCGGCGCCCACTCACGCCCTGCCGTCCAAGCCTGAACACCAGGAGCCCCCAGAAACAGAGACGCGGCCGTGATCAGTGCCAATATCCTGCCCTTTTGCATGACGCAACCCCCATATTCGTTCACAGTTCGTGCATCGGTCGATCACGACAAAACAACTAAAGAGATCCAGATCATACTTCTTCATACTTTTTTCTGTGACAGAAATGATTCGTGGGGCTTAGCACTTCTCCTGCCGTGGCGTGCGCGGATGGGTGTGGCAATTTTTAGCCCTGCGCACACTTCCATCCACCCCGCCGGCGTCGGCCCGACTTGGGATGACCTTTTCGTCAAAAATCATTGACATCTTGTCTCTGGACTTTTGTCTGAGCCGGTAGTAGGATAAGTTTGTCCAAGGGTCCATAGTCCATAGG
>DAHVXO010000374.1 GCA_027356675.1 Symbiobacteriaceae bacterium
GGGCGCCGACCGGGCGTGGGCGTTTGATACCGCCCTGCGCTGCGGCACCTGGGTGCTCGGTATGAAGCTGGCCGAGGCCCTCATGGTCAGTGACGACTTGATCAACACCGTCCTGCTGGCTGGCGGCTATCGCAACAGCGACCTGATTGATTACCAGAATCCACGGGTCCGGTTTATGTACAACCTGGGCGCCGGCGGCGGGGCGATGCTGCTTCGCAAGAACCATGGGCGAAACCGGGTGGTGGGCTCCGCCATCATGGTGGATGGCCTGCTCTCCGAGACGGTGCTGGTCCCTGGCGGGGGTACCCGTATGGGCCTGCACAATCACGAGGACGGGCTGTACCAACTGGACGTGCTGGACCCGGAGATCATGCGGGCCAGGCTGGACGCGGTCTCCAACGTAAACTTCCTTTCGGTCGTGCGCCGGGTCTGTGCCATGGGCGGCCACCAGACCGATCAGATTGGCTACTGCGCGATGTTGCACATGAAGCGGTCCGCCCATGACGACCTGCTTCGGGAGATGGGGCTGGGTCAGGAACGCTCGATCTACTTGGAGGATTATGGCCACATCGGTCAGATCGACCAGATCCTCTCGATCGACCTGGCCCTGCAGCGTGGTCTGATCCGGGACGGCGACCTGGTGGTCGGCGTCAGTGCTGGTGTCGGGTATGCCTGGGGCGCCACGGCGATCGAATGGGGACCGGTGAGGTGAGAAGACAGTGCCAACGAGCGTGGTCGATGGGCTGACGATGCAGTACCAGTGGCAGGGACGAGAGAACGGCCCCGTACTGGTCCTGATCAATGGAATGCTGACCGACCTGGGTAGCTGGGCCGGTCACCTGCCCGCGTACGTGGACCATTTCCGCGTCCTTACCTACGACTGCCGGGGCCAGGGTGGCACCGACAAGCCCGAGGCGGGGCCCTATACACCGACCATGCACGCCGCAGATCTACGCGGCCTTCTGGGCACGCTCGGCGTAGAGCAAGTCGCCCTGCTGGGAGTCTCCAATGGTGCCAGTACCGCAATCCAGTTCGCCGTCCATTCACCTGAGCGGGTCACGGCACTGGTGCTGGCCAATGGCTACGGCCGGACTGACACCGCAATGAAGGTGAAGCTGAATAGCTGGTTGGCCAGCATGGCGGCGGGTGGCGGCTCCCTCCGGTTCGATGTGGCGACGCCCTGGGTCTGGGGTGCCACCTTCCTGAACAATCACTTTGAGGCGCTCAAACCATTCCGGGAGAAGGGCGCCACGCTGCCAGTCCACGCGGTCTGCAGCCTGATCGAGGGTGGCATGTACCACGATGTGTTGGAGGAAGCAGCGCATATTACCTGCCCGACCCTGCTGATGACCGGCGATGAAGATTTGCTGACACCCCCCAGCTACAGCCACGACCTGCAGCGCCGGATTGCCGGCAGCAGGATTGTCATGCTGGAGCGGGCTGGGCACGCCATGTTCCTGGAGCAGCCGGCCCGGTTCACACAGGTGGCTGCTGCCTTCCTGCGAGAAGCGTTGCCGGCAGACTGACGTCCGAGGAGGTTATGGCAGTGGAAAAGGAACTGCACGGTAAGGTCGCCCTGGTAACTGGGTCGGCGCGCGGCCTCGGCCGGGCCATTGCGCTGGAACTGGCGGGCAGGGGCGCGGCCATCGTGATCAATGACTTACCGGTAATGGAGGCCGACGCGCAGCATGTGGTTGCGGCAATTCGGGCGTCAGGGGCCGAGGCCCGGTTCTACCCGGCCTTTGTGAGCGACGAGGCGCAGGTGACGCAGATGATGGCAGATGTCGGCCAGGTCGATATTCTGGTGAACAACGCCGGCATTAACCGGGACGGCACCATGAAGAAGGCGATCAGGGCCGACTGGGACGCCGTGCTCGATGTCAACCTGACCGGTCCGTTTGTTTGCACGAAGGTCTTTGTCGGACCCATGCGGGACCGGGGTTGGGGTCGAATCATTAACATTGCCTCTTACGTGGGGCGCACCGGCGTCTTCGGCACGCCCTACTATGCCGCCTCCAAGGCCGGTCTGATCGGCTTTACAAAGGAGGTGGCGATCGAGATGGCCAGGCGGGGCGTAACCGTGAACGCCCTCGCGCCGGGCTACATCATGACAGAGCTGATGATGAAGTACTCGCAGGAACACCAGGATGCGATCACGGCAAAGATTCCGGTGGGCTACTGGGCCAAGCCGGAGGACATCGCCTATTGGGCGGGCGTGCTCGCCTCGCCCCGGGCGCATTACATGACAGGCGCCGTGCTGGACTGTAACGGCGGCTGGTATATGTAAGGATCCGCAAACGTTTCCGAGAGGGGTGCGATGTATGAGTCACTTCCTGTCTCAAACCGTGGAAACGGCCCGGCTCCGGACGCATTACCTTGTCGCCAATCCGCAAGGCGAGGTCCCGGTCCTCTTCATTCACGGGAACGTCTCCTCCAGCCGCTTCTTCGATGAGACGCTGGTCTGGCTGCCCTCCCGCTATAAGGGTTTGGCGCCGGACTTGCGGGGTTTCGGGGACTCCGAGACCAGACCGTTGGACGCCACCCGAGGCATGCGGGACTTCAGTGATGACCTCTACAGTTTCATACAGGCAGTTGGCATCAAAGACAAGGTGCATCTGGTCGGCTGGTCCGCGGGGGGGTGCGTCGCCATGCAATTTGCCATGGACCACCCTGCGGATGTCGCGTCGCTGGTCCTGATCGCGCCCGGCTCTCCGTTCGGCTTTGGCGGGACCAAGGATCTACAGGGTACTCCCACCTACCCCGACTATGCCAGTTCGGGTGGCGGGATGGCCAACCCCGATTTCGTGAAGCGGCTCGCAGACGGAGACACCAGCGAGGAGAGCCCCAACTCGCCCCGCAATGTTATGAATAACTACTATTTCAAGCCGCCCTTCCGTGTCGAGCCAGAGCGGGAAAATGCCTATGTGGATGCCCTGAACAAGACCCAGGTCACTCCCGGCAATTACCCGGGGGATCTGACCACCTCGCCCAACTGGCCTACTCTGGCGCCGGGCACTGCTGGCATCAACAACGCGCTCTCACCCAAGTACATGAACCTGAGCGGGTTTGCAGGCATCCACCCACAGCCGCCCGTCCTCTGGGTGCGGGGCGCCGAAGACCTGATTGTCTCTGACACCTCGCTCTTCGATTTTGGTTTCCTGGGGCAGCTGGGCGCTGTGCCGGGCTGGCCGGGCGCCGAGGTCCACCCGCCCCAGCCCATGGTCTCTCAGGTGCGTATAGTTCTGGACGCCTACGCCAAGAATGGCGGGGGATACCGCGAGGAGGTTATGCCGGAGACGGGCCACTCTCCGCACATTGAGAGGCCAGAGGCCTTCCGCTCCCTGCTCAGCGCTTTCCTGGGAGCGCAGGGGTGAGGACGCCCACCTGAGGAGGCATTGGACGCATGCAGATGATCGTTGGCGACTGGCTGGGGCGCCGCGCCCTGTACACCCCGCACCGGGAGGCGCTGGTGGTAATGCCCGGCGCCCAGGGAGCCGGGGCGGGGGTGCCCGGTGGGGAGCCCCTGCGACTTACCTTTGACCAGTGGAATCGCCGGGCCAACCGCATGGCTCATTACCTGCTCAGTCAGGGCGTGGGGCGGAGGGACCGGGTCGGCGTGCTCGCACAGAACTGCGTGCAGATGCTCGACCTGCTCTTCGCTTGCGGCAAGCTGGGTGCGATCTACGTTCCCTACAATTGGCGGCTGACCACCGCCGAATTGCTCCCCCTGGTGGAGGACTCGGCGCCCGGGCTGCTTTTCTATGGCCCGCAGTTCGCTGCGACCGTGGCCACCCTGCAGGCAGGCAGGGAGGTCGCCCTGGCTGACCTCGACCTGGGTGCCCTGTCCGATGCGCCCCCGCCCGCGGTCACACTCGATCCGGAGGATCCCTGGATGATTCTGTACACCGGTGGTACCACCGGCCGCTCCAAGGGGGCGATGCTGAGCCACCGGCAGGTGAACTGGAACGCCTGGAACACCATTGCCGGGTGGGGCCTTTCCCCGGAGTATCGGGTGCCGATTTTGACTCCGTTCTTCCACACCGGCGGGCTGAATGTCTTGACCACACCCCTGGTACAACTGGGCGGCACCAGTATCCTGATGGGTCCCTTCGACCCCGGACAGGTGCTGGAGGCGATCGAGCAGGAGCGCTTTACGATTCTCTTCATGGTGCCCACCATGTTCCAGATGATGATGGAGCACCCTGGTTTTGCCACGGCCGATTTCGACAAGGTCCGGTTCTTCATTTCGGGCGGAGCGCCTTGCCCGCAGCCCATCTACGAGGCCTACTGGGCCAAGGGTGTGGTCTTCAAGAGCGGATACGGCATGACCGAGGTCGGGCCCAACTGTTTCTCCATGCCTGACCACGAGATCAGGCGAAAGGTCGGATCCATGGGCTTTCCAATCTTCCATGCCGCGATGCGGATCATGGCGGACAATCGGCCCTGCGCTCCCGGTGAGGTGGGTGAACTGCAGATCGCGGGTCCGCACCTATGCTCCGGCTACTGGCAGAACCCAGAAGCGAGCCGCATGGCCAACCCTGACGGTTGGTTTCGCACCGGAGATCTGGCCTACCGTGATGATGAAGGCTTCTACTATATTGTGGACCGGAAGAAGGACATGTTTATCTCCGGTGGCGAGAATGTCTATCCGGCCGAGGTCGAGGCCGTAATATACCAGCACCCGGCGGTGGCAGAGGCAGCGGTCATTGGCGTGCCCGATGCGACCTGGGGCGAGGTAGGCCGCGCGGTGATCGCCCTGAAGCCAGGGGCGTCGGTGACCTCGGCCGAAGTGATCGAGCACTGCCGTTCCCGCCTTGCCCGCTACAAGGTGCCCAAAAGTGTCGAGTTCCGCCCGTCGCTGCCCAAGAGTGCGGCGGGGAAGATTCTGAAGCGAGAGCTGCGAGGGTAGCCGAGAACCCTGCGTCTACCCCGAAAAATGGATCGCTCCCATGGGTGGAGCGTCACGTGGTGGAGACGTTCGCTCCACTGCCATCGAGGTGGCCCTGGGCGTTTAGCAGGATCTGCCCCCGGACACTGTGCGACGACGATGCGAAAGGGCCCACCTCCTTTGTGGTAGGTGGGCCCTTGGGTAAGAAGTGACGGACTACAGGAGTCCGATCCACTTCCAGTAGGTAGCGCTGAAGAGCAGGATTAGCAGGTAGCCAACGACCGTCAGCGGGATGCCGGACTTCATGAAGTCCCTGGCTGTGAACGTGCTCGTGCCGTATGCGACCATGTTCTGCGGTGCGTTGACCGGCAAAATGAAGCCGAAGCTGACCACAAACTGCTGGATCAGGACCATTCCCGGGCCGTTGATATCGGACCGCTTCAGCCCCACCATCAGAGCGATGACGACGGGAATCAGGGTGGAAGCGAGGCTGGTCGCACTGGCGAAGCCGAAATGGATGAGGATGTTAAAGGCCGCGACGATCGCAACGATGACCAGGACGGGCATCACCGACATGCCCATGCCGCCGAAGATGGTCGCCGCAAGCCAGGTAGCCGCCTTCGTCTTCAGCAGGGCGGTACCCAGCGAGATCCCCACCGCAAAGAGCACGATGGTACCCCACGGGACCTTGCTTTCCGCCTCTTTCCATGAGAAGACGCCGATGCCGGGGGTTAGCATGAGCGCAACTGCGGCCAGGGTGGTCGTGGTGGTATCCAGTGGGTGGAGCACCTTCTCAGTCGACCAGAAGAAAAGCAGCAGCACGAAAATGGCCATCAGACGCCACTGCGCTGCTGTGACCGGACCCAGCGCCTTGAGTTGGCTGCGGACCATCTCTTGCCCGTTCGGGATCTCATCGGTCTCGGGCGGGAGCACCCACAGCATCACGAAGTAGAGCAGTATGGTCATGAGGATGGCCCAGGGAGCGGCGTAAAGGAACCATTCGCTCCAGGAGACGGACTTGCCGAAGGCCTTCTCCATGAACCCGATGGCCACCATGTTTTGGGCCGCCGCAGTCTTGATCCCGATGTTCCAGATGGAAGCCGTCTGGGTGGATGTGATCATCAGCAGGGCGGCCAGGCGGCTTTGTGGCGTGAGGCCGAAGGCCGAGATCATGCCGAGGATGATCGGCACGATGGCGCCAACCCGAGCCGTTGTACTGGGTACGAAGAATGAAAGGACCACGCCAACCAGGATTGAACCGAGCAAGATGCCACGGGTCTTCGAGCCGACCTTCGAAAGAATCACGAGGGCGACCCGCTTGTCCAGACCGGTCACCTGCATGGCGGCGGCGAGGAAGAGGGCACCCGCCACCAGCATCGCGGCAGAGTCGCTGAAGCCGGTCAGGGCCCAACCCAGGGCGGCCTTGGTGCCCATGAGCTGCGCCGGTTTGTCCGGATTGGGGCCGAGGCCGATGAGGATCGCAATCAGGGCCACGATCAGGCTGGCGCTGACCGGGTAGGCTACTGCCTCGGTCACCCAGAGGACCACAGCGAAGGCCAGGATCGCCAGCGCCCGGTGCCCGGCAAATGGGAGGCCTGCCGGCGTGGGCAGGGCCAGAACCAGAGCGAGCACGGCGAAAGCAGCGATCAGCCAAAGCCACTTGAGCGAACGGGCAGGGACCGGCATTTGTGTTGAAACCTGCATGAAAACACCTCCGCGGGAATGATGTCTCTGCGGCGTTTCGCCCCGCCCCGCCCCTTGCCTGCTTTGTGGCGTTGAAGCCATTGATCCCATAAACACCACGGGCCGGGGCAGGCTATGCCTCCGGCCCGATTTCAGGCATGCTCCCAACGGTAGATGAGCTCAGGGCGCCCTACCGAGCCGTAGGTTGGCTCGGCCCGCACCTCGCCTGTGGCCGCGAGGTGTCGCAGGTACCGGTGGGCCGTCGTCCGGCTGACGCCGGTCAAGGCGGCGACTTCGTCGCCCGTCAGCCCCCGGCCTGCATCGCTGAGGACCCTGGTGACGTTGGCCAGCGTCGTGGGATCGATACCCTTGGGTACCCGCTGCGCCACGCCCTCATTGGGATGGGTCGACCGCCCGAGCAGCCGGTCGATCTCCTCCTGGGCAAGATCGCCGGCGGACTCCAGTTCCGCCCGGTGCGCGCGGTAGTCCTCGAGAGACTGGATCAGTCGCTCCACCCGAAAGGGCTTGACGAGGTACTCCACCGCTCCTGCTCGCAAGACCTCCCGCACGGTCTCTGCCTCCCGCGCCGCCGAGATGACGATCACGTCGGTGCCGAGGCCGGCCCCCCGAATGCGGCGGAGCACCTCCAGGCCCGAGATGTCGGGCAGGTACATGTCGAGCACCACCAGGTCCGGGCGATCCGCCATCACCAGCGCGATCGCGGCAGTACCGGTCCCCGCACAATCGAGGACGGCAAAACCCGGCACACGCTCAACCACCCTGCGATGGACCTTCGCTACGATTTCGTCATCTTCCACTACTACGACGGTGATCACGGTGCAGGCCTCCCGGGCAGGATGACTCCGAAGCTGCTTGGGGCGGCTCCGACGGCAATCCGCCCGCCTGCCTGTGCGACCAGCAGGTTCACCAGCGCCAGACCGAAACCCCTGCCTCGGCCCGACTTGGTCGAGAAGCCGTCGACAAAGACCTGCGCTCGCAGAGCGGGGGGCACGCCGGGGCCTCCGTCCGAGACGGTGATCTGGACCGCCGATCCCTGGTCGTCCAGGCGGACCCGCACCCAGCGCTGCTCTTCCGGCAGCGGCTGCACCGCCTCGATGGCGTTATCCAGTAGGTTGCCCAGGACGGTGACTAGCAAGTCCGACCCCATCGCCGCCGGCGCCCGTTCAAAGCGGCTAGTGGGATCCAGGTCTAACCGCACGTGCAGTTCGGCTGCCCGGTTGTACTTGCCGAGGATGATCGCCCCCACCAGGGGGTCCGGTACCGACCGGGCCAGCTGGTCCAATAGGTGCTGGTGCTGCCCCTGGGCCCTGAGGATATACTCCAGCGCCTCGTCCGTGGCCCCGAGCTGAACGAGCCCGGCCACTGCGTGCAGCCGGTTGTTGAACTCGTGGGCCTGCGCCCGCAAGGCCTCGCTGTAGCGGCTGACCGCCGTGAGCTCGCCCGTCAGCCGGTTCAGCTCGGTCCGGTCCCGGAAGCTCGCCACCACGCCCACCACCCGACCTTCGTGGCGCAGCGGCGCCCGGTTGGTGACCACCACACGGCCGCCCAGGATCATCTCCTGATCGTACTGGGCTTCGCCGGACTCGAGCACCTCCGGCAGGCGGGAATGCGGAATCGCCTCCCCGATCGGATGTCCGACCGGATCCTCCGACAGGCCCAGTATGCGCCGGGCCTCCTGGTTGACCACGGTCACCCGTCCGTCCGCGTCGATGGCGATGATACCCTCGCGGACCGACTGGAGGATGGCCGTCCGCTCCTCCAGCAGTTCGGCAATCTGGGGCGGCTCCAGACCGAACATCTGCCGCTTGATGTTCCGTGCCAGTAGCACGGCCCCCGCCACCCCGATCGCCAGGCCGGCGGCGGCCGTCGCCACGACCCGGAGGCTGAAGCGGCGGATGAGCAGGCTGAGTTCTTCCAGCCGAAAGCCGACGGAGACCAGCCCGACCAGTTCACCATCCTGTCCGTAGACCGGGGCAAGTCCCGCCAGGGCGGTGGTATTGCCTTCGTTCAGCCGCGTGTAAAACTGCCGCCCCTCCATGAGCGTGGGACCGTAGTCCAACTCCGCCGTCGCCTTGCCCAGGTTGGCCGGCACCGGGTGAGAGAAGAGGCGCCCGGCCCGATCCATCACAATGACGAAATCCACCCCGGTGCTACGGCGGACTTGCTCGGCCACGGGATCGATCTGCCCGACCGGGTCCCGGCCATAGAAGGCCTCCTGCAGCGCCGGGCTTGCAGCAAGGGTCCGGGCGATGTCCAGTGCTCGCGCCCCCATCTGGCGCTCCAGACTCTCCGCCGACAGATAGAGCACCGGCAGGGCCGTCACCACCAGCACTACGAGGACCAGAGCGGCGGCCAGGAAAATCGTCTTACTCTGGATGCCCCACGCAGAGAGCCGTCTCATGGCAGGACACCTGCTTCACGCATGTACCGGGCAGCTCCGGGGTGGAGTTCCAGCACGCCAGTGATCCCCCGCAGCGCCTGATCAATCTGCATCACAGCGGCTGGATGGGTCTGCCGGAGTTGATCCTTTCCATCATAGAGCGCCTTGACCAGCCGGTAGACCAGGTCGTCCGGCAGGTCGGCCCGGCCCACGAGGATGTTGGCCACTGCCACGGTCCGCACGTCCCGTTCCTGGCGCGGGTATGCGCCTGCCGGTACGGTAAAGGGCAGATACCACGGGAAGCGCTTCATCATGCGGGGGGCATCCAGGGTGAGCAGTTCGGCCACGCCGGAGTTGAGCATCTCGCTGACCGCCAGCGTGGGCAACCCGCCCGGAATCAAGGCTGCGTCGGCGGCGCCTGTCTGTACGGCAGCGCCGGCCTCATCGTAGCCCAAGTAGGTGACCTGCATATCGTCCAATGTCAGGTCATATAGGGCCAGCACCTCGGTGGCGTTGACCACGGCCGAACTGCCCTCGGCGCCCGGGATGAAACGCTTTCCTCGCAGGTCAGCAGGGGTCTGGATGTGGGCATCCTTGCGTACCACCAGGTGGATCACATTGGGGTAAAGGTAGGTCAGGCCGCGTAGACCGGCCCGGGTTTCGGCACTGGTCTGCGGCGACGTCACCCTGCTATAGACGACACCACTCTGGATGAAGGCAACCTCCGCCTCCCGCCGCAGCAGCAGGTCGATATTCTCCGGCCCCCCACCGGTCAGAAGCACCTCCGGCTTGACGGAGGGCACGCGCTCTGTCCAGAGGCGGGACATGGCAAGGCCTACCGGGTAGTAGACGCCGGCCCGGGTAGCCGTACCAATCCGTAGGGCTCCACTTGCAACGGCGGTAGCCGGGGGCGTTGTTCGCCCCCTGCAGCCGGCGAGGGCAACGAGGAGTAATGCCAACCAGAGCGCTGCTGAGCGCCGCATGCCAACCCCTCCATGAACAAGGTCACAAGAGGGTTGGTTTCGGCAACGGTGGGTCACTTCCCTCCCAACAGATTAGTTGGCCCGTAGCCTTGAAGATACCGCGGCGGGCGAAAACGGCGTCCCCATCGGGCATGGTCGGGCCATTGGCCGCCTCTGCAACGATGCGGGCCTTCACTTCCTGGGCCACTGCCGCATCGATCTGATTCTCCAGTGCGGCTGGAATCAAGATGTCACATTCGGCGGTGAGGACCCCCAACTGGTGGGTGTTCATTGCGCCGGGGAAGTTCAAGACAGAGCCCGTGGCAGACTTGTGGGCCATCATTTCAGCGACAGAGAACCCCGTTCGGATTTACGATGCCACCCCGGCTGTCGCTGACGGCGACGACGAGTGCGCCCAGTTCCTTGAGAAGTAAGCCTGCGACGGTGCCCGCATTGCCGAAACCCTGGATCGCTACGAACCCACCGAAGTCAGGTATAATAACATCAGTATCGAGGCAGAGGAGGGCGCTGACCATCATCGTCTTGGTCGCAAAGTATTACGTTAAACCCGGCATGGGCGATGCAGTTGAAGCCGCGCTGAAAGAGATGGCGCCCCTGGTCGCCTCCCACGAACCGGGGTGCAAGCTCTACCAGGCCAACCGGTCCCCGGAGAACCGCGACCTATTCCTGCTATATGAGCACTACAGCGATCAGGAGGCGTTCCTGGGTCACCGCGCCACGCCACACTTCCAGCGGATTATCGAAGGCACGATCATCCCCATGCTGGAACGGCGTGAGCGGGAGGTCTACGAGCTAGTGATCGGGTAGATGACGACGCGGTGTTCCGGCTAGATGACGGATTGCAGGTCCTTCTGTCGCCCTGGCTCTGCCAGTTGACGCCTCGGGCCATACCGGTTCAGCTGCAAAGTGGAGCGCAGGAAGGCCTTCAGGCGGGCGGTGGGCCGGCCAGGTGTCCGGTGAAACCAGGTCAGATCGCGGTAAGAACGGGCGCAAAGCCGGTCCACGACGTGGACCTCATCGCGTGGCACCCAGCGGAATCGGACATCGCAGCCTTGCTCCCGCAGCCGCTTCATCACGCGCCGGACTGTACTGTGCAGCATGACGCATCCCAGTTTCCGCCGGTGGATGCGATCCCTGCGGATCCAGCTGATCAAAGTCCGGCAGTCGGACCAGATCTCGACCTTCATCTGCGGCGTGGGACCCGCCGCAAGGATCCAGCTCAGGGCCATCGCCGCCGCACCATATTCGGCCATCAGGCTGCCCGCCGAAGGGCCGCAACATGTCACGTCGCTGTACCAGTACACCTTCGCCGCACCGAGCTGGACCTGAATGCCCGATATGGCAATGCCCGGGCGGCCCTCCCGCTTGCGATAGAGTCCGTCGCATAGGATCAGCACGCGCTCCATCGCAAGGTTTCGCAGCGCTCGCTCCAGTGCTGTAAACCCGATCGGGGCCGGGAACACC
>DAHVXO010000127.1 GCA_027356675.1 Symbiobacteriaceae bacterium
GTCGTTCGGTCCTTATGTACACAGCAGTCCGCCTCTGCCTTGGACCCATCCCGTCCCCTCCCAGGTGGAATCAGCCTGGGTCCAGTATCGTCCAATGCGAGGCCCGCCAAACCATCTGGGGGGTCTTGCATAGGCGGATTCACAGTGGGCAAAACTCACGGCCGAGGGAATTCAGGTGCGACTGCAATTAGGTAGGCCAATTTTCTCGCGAATACTGGCCCCCATCCAAACCAGACGTGCAGATTTCCCGCATCCGGCTTTCTTTACCGTTGCTCCATTTCAGAGAGTCCGCGGTCTTAGGAGCAATGAGACCAGGGGCACATACCCTTGCTCATTTAGCCACTGTGTTGGGATTCGGCGATTCTGGTGTCGAACCGCCTTCTTCTTTTCCAGATAGGCACGCAGACGCATCCGTATCCACTTGTCGAGCTGAGCGAACCGCGTTCGGACGTCGTAGCGAGCGTGGTAGTTCCCCCAACCCCGGACCACCGGAACCAGGTCCTTTAGGATCAGCTTGAGGTTCTTCCCCCGCTGGCGCGCCGTTAGCTCCCGTACCCGGTCCTTAAACTTCCTGAGCGACTTCTCTCGTGGTCCTACGTATCGGCCCCGAAATCGGCACCCCAGAAAGTCGAATCCGTCTCGAAACTGGACAATCCGGGTCTTCTCTGGATGAACCTTGTGCTTCAGTTGCCCCTCAAGGATCTGCTTGGCCACCTCCAGCGCCCGTTCTGCCTTGCGCTCCAGCTTGCACAGGATCACGAAATCATCGGCGTACCGGACCAGCCGGTACCCCCGCTCCGTCATCACCCGGTCAAACTGGTGCAGGTAGATGTTTGCCAGTAGGGGCGAGATCACTCCGCCTTATGCAAAGTAACTCATTATGCAAAGTAAGCCGGATAACTGCAGCGCCAGCGTGATTAGGTACCACATTTACTTTGCATAACGCTGAGCCCAAGGTATGGTGGGAGGTCTTCGTAGCCTCACTACCATGCTTGGGGGGATCTGTCTTGAATCAGCGACCATTTTTGGAACTGACAGCGGAACTTGAGCGAGAACTGCGCCGGCTGCATTACAACGAACAGTCAATCCGGTATTACCGCAGGATGTGGGCCGAGGTCGCCCTGTTCTTGGAAGCCGAACAGGCCGAGTCCTTCACGGAAGAACTGGGATTGCGCTATCTGGAAACTCGGTACAACTTCTTGGAACGAGAGAAGGCCGGGAGCCTGACCCAAAGCCTTGCCTACAAAGGGCGAGTCGTCCGGATGTTGGGCGACTTTCAGCAACACCACAGCGTTTTGCGCCGGTACTATAAGCATCAGAAACTGTTGCAGACCGACGCGTTCATTCGCACGTTGGCAGCGTTTGTGGCCGATTGCCAAGGACGCCAGTACTCACGGGTGACTCAAGGTCACTACCGAAAGGGTGCCGAGAAGTTCCTCAGCTTCCTTGAGTCCCAAGGCTTGGAGGACTGTGCCCACATCACTGCCCAGCTTTGTACCGCCTATTTGCAGACGTGGCTTGGATACCAAGCCAAGACGGTCGAACTGCAATGCTGTGCCCTGCGGGCCTTTTTGCGCTACCTCCATGCTTCCGGTCAGCATGTCCAGAACTTGGCGGATATAGTGCCCACCGTTTCGGTACATAAACACGCCCGCATTCCGTCGGCGTGGACCGCAGAGCAAGTAAACCAGTTGCTGAACGCAATTGACCGGGGTAGCCCCGCGGGCAAACGGGACTATGCCATGATTCTACTGGTTGCGCGTTTGGGTCTTCGCACCATGGATGTGAAGCATCTGCAGTTGCAGCATTTGCAATGGGCTGAGCGCCGGATTGAGTTCGTGGTCTCAAAAACCGGCCAGGTGCTGAGCCTTCCCCTCTTGCCTGACCTGGGTTGGGCGATCATTGACTACTTGAAGCACGGTCGTCCCCAGGTGGATTCGCCGTATGTCTTTCTGCGGCATCTGGCGCCGCTGGAGCCGTTTTCGGACGACGACCACCTGCACCAGGTCGTGGAGAAGTACCGAAAGCTGGCCCACGTTCCGCTGCCCACGCAAAAGAAACGCGGCATGCACGCGCTTCGACACACATTGGCCAGCGTTTTGCTGGAACACCACACCCCCTTGGCCGTCATCTCTGACATCTTGGGTCACGCCGACACCGATTCGACGGCCGTCTATCTCAAAATCGACGTCGAGCGGTTGCGGGAATGTGCCCTTGACCTGGAAGGGGCGCTGCGGACATGACCACGGAAACGTTTCGTGGGCCGTTGGGCGAACACATCGAGGGGCTGCTCCAGCACAAGCGGGCGCTGGGCTATCAATATGACACTCCAGTCCGAACGCTCCAACGTTTTGGCCAGTTTTGCGTCGCCCTAAACTGGACCGCACCTCGGCTGGACAAAGCGCTCGTGGACGCATGGAATCAAAAGCGCCCCCACGAAGCTCACGCCACGTGGAAAGGGCGCATTCAGGTGGTCCGGCAATTGGCGCTCTATATGGCACGCTTGGGGTTGCCAACGTATGTAGTGCCCACTGGCACCCTGCCCAAAGGACCCCGCTATGTGCCCCACATCTTCAGCGAGGCGGAGCTTACCGCCTTTTTCCGCCAAGTCGACGCCTGCCCCTATTGTGCCGAAGTGCCCTACCGTCACTGCACCATGCCCCTCATCTTTCGCCTCTTATATGGTTGCGGATTGCGCCTGTCGGAGGCTTTGCACCTGCACATTGCCGATGTGGACGTTGGGGCCGGCGTATTGACGATCCGAGAGGCCAAATTTCACAAGGACCGCCTGGTACCCATAACAGAGGGTCTCCGGGAGCGTTTCCTTGCTTACCTACAGCAGGTACATCGGTTTTCGGATCCCGCCGAATCCGTCTTCTGGCTGGCGGAGCATCATCCGGTCTCGGGTGGTTGCGTCTACAAAAACTTCCGCCGATTCCTCTGGCAGGCCGGGATCTCCCATGGTGGGTGGGGCAAAGGCCCTCGCGTGCACGACTTTCGGCACACGTTTGCGGTTCACTGCCTGAAGGGCTGGGTGCGAGACGGAAAGGACTTGGCGGCCTATTTGCCCTTGCTGAAAACCTATTTAGGTCACTACTCCTTCCAGGACACAGCGTACTATTTGCGGCTGACCGCCGAACTCTATCCAGACATCACCGCTCGCGTAGAACAGGCCGTCGGTTACGTCGTGCCCGGCGTGGAAGAGGTCACCGATGAAACCGACTGACTTCGCCCAAGCGCTCTCCACCTATTTGTCTGCGTATCTGCCGGGGCAGAAAAACGTCAGTACGCACACGATCCATTCATACCGAGATACCTTCAAGCTGCTCCTGAGCTACTGCCAGCATGTCCGCGGTCTGGCCCTTGAGCGCCTGTCGCTCCGCAATCTCGATGACCATCTCATCGTGGGCTTCCTCGAATGGCTGGAAGCGGAACGTCACAACGGGGTCGCTACGCGCAACCAACGGCTGGCCTGTATCCATGCCTTTTTCCGCTATTTGCAGACGGAAGATCCGGTCCGGTTATGGTCACACCAAAAAATCCTTGCCATTCCCATGAAGAAGACGGCCCACCCTGCGATTGGGCATTTGACCCCGGAGGTCTTACAGATGATCCTGGCCCAGCCAAACCGCACGATCCGGAACGGTCGACGGGATGCGACTCTGCTTGCGGTACTGTATGATACTGGCGCTCGGGTGCAGGAACTGGTGGATTTGCGGGTGCGGGATGTCCGCCTAGATCCGCCGCCGATTCTAACACTGACGGGCAAGGGCAACAAAACTCGCCAGGTGCCCCTGATGTCTCCGACCACCAAGTTGCTCAAGCAATATTTAAACGAATGGTCGTTGGGGCGGAACGGGACACAAGATGATCCGGTGTTCTTCAATCGCCGACGTCAGAAGATGACCCGGGCCGGGGTGGCGTTCATCTTGGATAAGTATGTCACCCAAGCCCGCCAGCAGTCGGCCGGGATTCCCGAGCACGTTACGCCACATGTCCTGCGGCATTCGAAGGCTATGCATTTATTGCAGGCGGGTGTCAACTTGATCTACATCCGCGACCTCTTGGGGCACGTGGATATTGCCACGACGGAAATCTATGCGCGGGCAGACACCGAGCTGAAGCGCAAGGCACTTGAACACGCCTATCCGGAACTGATCTCCGGCGAATTACCCGACTGGACAGAGGATGACGCACTGCTCGCGTGGCTAAGCCGGCTTTGAGAGTCGGAAAGAATTATGCAAAGTAAATCTGCCATCCGAGCCTGCTGCGCTTGCGGTGGTACGGTTTACTTTGCATAATCCCCGGCTTCGCATAAGGTGGCCCCCTTAGTCCATTGCTGGCCAATATCCTGCTGGACGACCTGGACAAGGAGCCGGAGAAGCGGGGCCACCGCTTTGCAAGGTACGCGGATGATAACAACATCTACGTAAAGAGCAGGCGGGCCGGGGAACGTGTCTTTCAGTCCGTCAGACTCTTTCTGGAGACGCGTCTCAAGCTCAAGGTGAACGAAGCGAAAAGCGCCGTGGACCGGCCGTGGAAGCGAAAGTTTCTTGGTTTCAGCTTTTACATGAGCAAGAACGGACCACGAGTTCGC
Organism: Symbiobacteriaceae bacterium; assembly: GCA_027356675.1. The sequence goes on from DAHVXO010000127.1 coordinate 4,598, forward strand.
CTGGCACCGAAGACGATCCAGCGCCTGAAGGCGAAACTACAGGCGCTGACAAAACGAAGCCGGAGCATGGCGATGTCGGAACGCATTCGGAAGCTGAACAGTTACCTGGGTGGCTGGCTGGGGTATTTCGCCCTGGCGGACGCTCAGCAGATACTGAGAGGCATGGACGAATGGCTCCGGCGACGGCTGAGGCAAATCCTCTGGAAGGAATGGAAGCGGCCCAGGACACGACGGCGGGAACTGCGACGCCTTGGCCTGAAAGAGCAAGTGGCCCGTGAAATTGCGGGCACGCGCAAAGGCTATTGGCGAACAGCGGCCACTCCGCAACTGCACAAAGCCCTCGGCCTCGTCTATTGGCGAGACCAAGGGCTTGTCGGACTGCTGGAGCGTTACGAACGGACCCGTAGAGCCTGACGAACCGCCGTATGCAACAAAATGCACGTACGGTGGTGTGAGAGCTTGTAGGGCGACCCTACCGGCTACTCGATTGCGTGCTCGTCCCATTTGGGCGGCATAACGTACCGGCGTCTCGCATTACTTTGAGGGTAAGGGAAGGCGGCAGACTTTGTCGGATATTGTTGACCGAATCATCCGGGAGATCGGGAGGTCGTTTGCTCTCAGAAGCGAATTGTACTATTCACGATACCAAATTTGTATTGATTTCCCACTCGCTGTCGCGGGTGGGAGTGGTCCAATCTTCTCAAGGGGGTACATAGAGGGTGACCAAGCGCTTGATAGCGGCGCTCATGGCGGTGGCCATGCTGGTGCTGGCGGGCTGCACCAAGCCCAAGCCTAGCGGGACGGACCAGACGACGGATCCCAACAAGCCGGTGGATGGCGGCACGCTCAACCTGAGCATGTTCTCCGCACCAAAGGGCGTGTTCAACCCGATCCTGTACGAGGACCAGTATGACGCCAACGTGATCGGCCTGGTCTTCAGTGGCCTGCTCATGAACAACGAGAAGTTGGAATGGATTTGCGATCTGTGCGCTGACTACAAGGTCTCAGCGGACAACAAGACGGTCACATTCACCCTCCGCAAGGACGTGAAATGGCACGACGGTAAGCCTTTCACGTCTGCTGACGTGGCTTACACGTTCCGGGCGATGCTCCATCCCGACTACACTGGCGTTCGGACTGGCGATATCACCGCCCTGGTCGGCGCTCAGAAGTTGGTGGACGACCGCGATGCTCTTGACAAACAGGTCAAGGAGAAGAAGCTCACCGACGCCGATGCCGCCAAGAAGAAGGCCGAGGGTTGGGACGCATGGCTGAAGGGCGACGGCAAGAAGGCCATCAACGTGGTGGACGACTACACCATCTCCTTCTCCACCGATGAACCATACGCGCCGTTCCTGCAGAGCCTGGCTTACGCCATCATTCCCGAGCACATCTACAAGGACGTCGACATGGCCAAGATGTCCGAACACCCGGCCGTGAAACAGCCGATTGGCACCGGGCCCTACAAGTTGGTGGACTACAAGACCGACCAGTACGTAAAGCTGGAGCGGTACGACGGATATCACATGGGCAAGCCTCACATCCCCACCATCATCTACAAAATCGTCAACCAGGACGTGGCGATCGGACAGCTGAAATCCGGTGAACTGGACTACATCCCCATCAAGCCGGCAGACGTGGAACTGGTGCAGACCGACAAGAACGTCCGGTTGGAGGAGCGCTCGTCCTTTGGCTACCAGTACATGGGCATCAACTTCGACCGACCGATCTTGAAGGATAAGCTGGTGCGCCAGGCCTTCATGTACGGTATCAACCGCAAGGCCATGGTCGACCAGTTGATGAAGGGTCACGGAACCATCATGAACAGTCACATGCCGCCGGCGCTCTGGGCATACGATGCCAACTCGCTCAACGCTTACGGGTACGACCCAAAGAAGGCGGGCGAGCTGCTTGCACAGGCAGGGTGGACACAGAAGACCGCCGAGGGATATCTGACCAAGGACGGTAAGCTGCTTGAATTCACCCTGAAGTATCCGTCGGGCAACAAGGTACGTGAAGCCTCCGCGCCACTGATTCAAGCCAACTTGAAGGACATTGGCGTCAAGGTCAACCTGCAGATGACGGAATTCGCCACGCTCTCCAGTTCGGTCTTTGACAAGCGGGACATGGACGCGTGGCTCATGGGCTGGGGCCTGTCGATCGACCCCGACCCCGGCGCTATCTTCCTGCCGGACAATAAGTGGGGTAAGGTGACGGGCTGGACCAATGCCCGCAACGACGAACTGATCAAGAAGGGGACGCGGGTACTCAAGGTCTCCGAGCGCAAGCCAATCTACGTGGAGTGGGCAAAGATCCTCAACGACGAACTGCCGTATGTCTTCCTGTACAGCCAGAACGACATCGACGCTCTGCGGACTGACCGGATCAAGGGGCTCAAGCCCGATGCCCGTGGGTCGTTGTGGAACATCTGGGAGCTGTGGATTCCCAAAGATAAGCAGGGGTAGGTTGCTGTGAGCGGGGGCGGCACGCGGATGTCGCCCCCGGTCCGCCCAGGGAACTGGGGAAAGGGGTGGGCAGGTGCGGGTCTATGTCGCGAGGCGCATCCTGCAGATGCTGCCAATCTTGTTTGGGACGACCCTGGTGATCTTCCTTGTGATCAAGATGGCGCCGGGGGATCCCTTCAGTGGTTTGATTGACCCGCGCGTGAGTCCTCGCAAAATCGCCGAGCTCCGTCACCGCTACTGTCTCGACTGCCCGTTGCCACTCCAGTATTGGGGTTGGCTGAAGCAAGCGGCCAAGGGCAACCTGGGATATTCCATACGCTTCAAGACTCCCGTGTCCGACATCATCAGGGAGCGACTCGGGCCGACACTGGCCATGGGTGTCACGGCCGAGATTATCGTCTTCTTGCTCGGCATTCCAATCGGCATTCTGTCGGCCGCCCGCCAGAACTCATGGTTGGACAATCTGGCTACTGTGCTGGCCTTCGCGGGCATTTCCATCCCGGCCTTCTTCTTCGGCCTGCTCTTGTTGCGCACGTTCGCTCTGGGAGATCTCAAGCTCTTCCCAAGCAGCGGATACATGACACCCGGGTCCACCCTGACGGGGATTCCGCACATGCTCGATGTGGCGCACCATCTAGTCTTGCCTTCACTGGCTCTTGGCATTACCGGTATCGCCGGGTTGATGCGTTACGTGCGATCGTCCATGCTGGAAGTTTTGCGCCAGGATTTCGTACGGACTGCCCGTTCGAAGGGGCTGGCAGAGCGGATCGTGGTTTACAAGCACGCCTTGCGGAACGCACTGATCCCTGTGATTACCATCATCGGCCTGGACTTACCGTCGCTGGTGGGCGGTGCGATCATCACCGAGTCGATCTTCATCTGGCCTGGCATCGGGCGGCTCACGTATACCGCCTTGCTCGAGCGGGACTATCCAGTGCTGATGGCGTTGAATCTCATGTTCGCTTTCCTCACGATGATTGGGAGCTTGCTGGCGGACATTGGGTATGCGATCGTCGACCCGCGGATCCGATATGACTGAGAAGGGCGTGGCACGGACATGACCCAAGCACAACGCAGATCGCTGCGGCCAGGACCCCGTGCCACTCTCTCCCGGGCTGTAGAGGTTGGACTGTGGGGGATGGCGTGGCGGCGGTTCCGCCGCAGTGCACGCGCCATGACAGGGCTTTATCTGCTGCTGCTCCTCTCGGTGTCGGCCATCTTTGCGCCGCAGATCGCGCGGCACGATCGCGACCGGCCAAACATGGTGGTCGTGGAGCGGGCACCGTCCCGGGACCACTGGCTCGGGACGGATGAACTCGGCCGTGACGTGTTCGCCAGGCTGCTCTATGGAGGCCGCGTTTCGCTGACGGTCGGGCTGGTGGCAGTCTCGCTCTACCTGACCATCGGGGTCCTCTTGGGCTCCATCGCCGGGTATTACGGCGGTGTCATCGACAACTTTATCATGCGGGTGACGGATGTCATTCTGGTGATTCCGTTTTTCCCGCTCGCACTGACCATGGCTGCAGTGCTGGGTCCCAGCGTCTATAACACGATGATTATCATCGGGTTGCTGGGGTGGACCGGCATTTGCCGTCTGGTGCGGGGCGAGTTCCTGACGCTGCGCAAGCGTGACTTTGTGGAGGCGGCCGTGGCGGAAGGAGCCCGCGATCTGCGAATCATTTTTCGCCACATCCTACCGAACGCGATGGCGCCGATCGTGGTGGCGGCGACCCTGGGTGTCGCCGGAGCAATCCTGAGTGAAGCCGCGTTAAGCTTCCTTGGCCTTGGCGTCCAGCAACCACTTCCCTCGTGGGGAAACATGCTGTCCACGGCGATCTCACTCAAGGTGCTGCTCCTACAGCCTTGGCTGTGGATCCCTCCGGGCCTTGTCATCTTCATCGCCGTGCTGGCGGTCAATCTTGTGGGTGATGGACTACGGGATGCCCTGGACCCGCGGCTCAAGCAATGAACAGTTTGATGCTGAGAGGTTCGCTGCAGTCGTAGCGAACCTCTCGATGATTGAGTAATTCCCGTCAGCATTTGGCACGTTGACTTGTGCCACTGATCTATGATATATTGACGTTCCGCCGGATTGATCTGTAAGGACCGATCCGTATGGCTAGAAATCGCCGGACCGAACAACATTTGGTCGGTTGACGGCGGTAGGCGGACCTGCTAAGATATAAAAGCTGTCGCCCCCCAGAGAGGCGGTCGCAGCCCCTCGCACCTTGAAAACTAGACAGTGGAAAGATCGGAAAGAGCCAAGCGAGACGGACCGCGTGGTGCCGAGAGGCACCGAAAAAACAGAGCCGAACAAACTATTCTTCGGAGAGTTTGATCCTGGCTCAGGACGAA
>DAHVXO010000015.1 GCA_027356675.1 Symbiobacteriaceae bacterium
GAAGACAAGGAGACCCTGGCGAGTGCGCTGGAGCGGGAGCGGGCACTTCTGGCGGCTGCCAGTGGCAGTCAGTCTGAAGCGACCAGTGACGGGGGCACCACCGGCAGCGGGTCTGGCAGCGGTCGTGGCCGCCGCAGTCGCCGCAGCCGCAGCCGCAGTCGCAGCCGCAGCCGCAGCCGTAGCCACCGGCGTTCCGGCAGGTCCTGTCGGTCCGGCCGGTCGGGACGTTCGGGTCGGTCTCGTAGGTCAGGGCGGTCTCACCGGTCCGGTCGGTGCCGGTCCTGATCCAACTCGGGTCTGCTCGGGACGTTGGCGTGGGAGCGGTCCTGCGACCGCTCCCTTCGGCTTACACAGGGGGTGCCGCCAGGCCGTGTCGTCCATAGCCGAATATGAGCTGGAGATGGATCCGGCCGATCTGCGCTGGTTTCGCAGCCACGTGGGCACGGACCGTATCTTTCCGGGCTCGCTCCGGGTGGGGAGCGAGAGCCGGTCCGTCTGGATTGGATACCGGGGCAATTACTCCCGCTGGTTCCGCAAGCCTTCCTATGACCTCTGGCTGGGTGACGGTCCGCTGCTCCAGGGGCATCACAGCTTGCACCTGAACGCTGCCTACCGTGACCCGTCGCTCTTGCGGGGGCGCCTGGCCATGCAGGTGTTTGCGGATCTGGGGGTACCCACGCCGGGGGTCTGGCACATCTGGCTGCGGTTGAACGGCGGTGACCTGGGGGTCTATGCGGCCCTGGAATCCCTGGATGCCGCATGGTACCAGCGGCAGGGACTGCCCTCTGGTCCGATTTACTACGCCGTGGGGTCTCAGGGTAACTTCGGCCTCCTGGACCCGCAGACAGGGCGCCGCAAGAAGCTGCTGGCAGCCGGCTACGAGAAGTGCCATCCCCATGATGAGGAGTTCGATGACCTGGAACGGCTGATTTACCAGATCACCCTACCGGCGGCGGACGACTTCGCCAGTGGCATCAACAGTGCGTTGGATGTGGATGGCTACCTGCGCTGGCTGGTGGGTCTCGAGTTCGTCAGCCACACCGACGGGCTGGTGCAGAACTACGCCCTCTTCCGGCCCCAGGGCGGGCGGTGGCAGGTCAGTCCGTGGGACTGCGACGGCACCTTCGGCCGCATGCCCGATGGCTACCTCCTCCCACCGGATGACATGCCCGTGGGGACCGGCGAGGATAACTACCTGATTGTACGGTTGCTGGCAACGCCCCGATGGCGGCGGCGCTACTGTGAGACGTGGGAGGAGGCGCTGGAGACCACACTCACCCCGGGGCGGGTGAATGAACGGCTCCAGGCAATCTACCAGCAGATCCGCCCGTGGGTGCTGGCGGATGAACGCAAGCGCCGGAGCAACAGCACCTTCCTGCGGGAGCCGACGGCGATCCGGCGCTATGTGGCGCAGCGGACCGTTTACGTGCGGCAGCGGTTGGGGGAATTGAAGGCGTAAAGTCAAGGAGCGCTCCCAGGGGGAGTGCTCCGCTTTTTTGAGACCGCCACTGAGCAGGAACAATTATCTTTGTGGCTAAGAATGTACTAATAGCTGAAGAGTCGCCCCAGCCCCTGTCGTCCAACCAGAAACCGCTGTAGAAGGAGTTGGATGCACTTGTATTGGGCGTGGGTCGCGGCGTTTCTCTTAAAGCTGATCGGTGCGACGGCTGACGTATCCTGGCACTTTCAGCACCTGCGTGAGACCCTGGCGATCCCGCACGTCATCAACGGTATCGGGTTCTTTCTGGCGGCTGGCCTACTGGCCTACCAGATGGTGTACCGCAAGTACTCTGACGTGGTCGCCATCCGCACCGTCTGGGTCGGTCTGGCGACCTTCCTGGTTGCGGCGCCACTCGATGAGCTCTACCATCGGATTTACGGCCTCGACCTGACGGCCTGGAGCCCTACCCATGCGCTGCTCTACATTGGTACCTTCCTCATGATTGCGGGGACAGCGGCCGGGTTCCTGAAGTCGCCGGAGGCAACAGCGAACCCGCACCGTGCCTTCTGGCTCTTCCTCATCCTCTGCCTGTTCTTGATGGAGGATGTACTCTTCCCGTTGGGGCAACAGGAATACGGGTCCGTTGCCCGCTGGCTGGTTAACCACGGCCGCTCCATTGCAGACGCTGACCTGCTGGCGAGAGTCTCGGATCCGTTCCATCAAACCTATGGCGGCTTCCCGTTGGCACTTTATCCAGTCTACCTGGTGGGTGCCTATGTATTTTGCATGGGACTGGCCCGCCGCTTCATCGCACACCGGTGGGCGGCAACGCTGGCGACGGGCCTCTACTTGCTCTTCCGGGCTACAGCCTGGACCATCTTCCACTACAGGGGGATGCCGGTCTCGTTCGTGCCGTACTTCACCCTGGGGATGGCGGCCATGGCCGGGTTCGCTGGCCTTGGCCTGGCGGGTCTGCTGGCCGATCTCTTGATGGGACCTCCGGTCCAGGACGCCGACAGGATGGGCGCGCGTAGACGGGCATCTCGTATTGGCGTGATATAATGAACAGCGAAAACTTCGCGTCCGAGAGGAGGCGCTCCCCCTGGAAGGGTCCACGCTTCAGGCCCTGCAGCAGATCGTCGGTCCCGAGAATGTGCTGACCTAGCCCCAGGCGCTGCTCTGTTATTCCTTTGACGCCACCTTCCATACCGGGCATCCCGAGGTGGTCGTCTTGCCAAGGGACACGGCGCAGGTTGCCGAAATCCTACGCCTCGCCACCCGCCTCGGGCTTCCCGTAACGCCCCGGGGCGCCGGTACCGGCCTCTCCGGCGGCTCGCTGCCCAAGAGCGGGATCGTGCTGGTGCTAACCCGCATGAACCGGATCATCGAGATCGACCGCAAGAACCTGTTGGCGGTGGTGGAGCCCGGGGTCATTACTGCCGAACTGCAGGCGCGGGTAGACGCCATGGGACTGATGTACCCACCTGATCCGGCCTCGGGCAAGGTCTCGACCATCGGCGGAAACATCGCAGAGAACGCCGGCGGCCCCCGCTGCTTCAAGTACGGCGTGACTCGGGACTATGTGCTCGGGCTCGAGGTTGTCCTGCCCGATGGGCGGGTATTGAAGACCGGCAGCCGTACGGTCAAGAGCGTGACCGGGTACGATCTGACCCGGCTGATTATCGGGTCGGAAGGGACCCTGGGCATCGTGACCCAGGCGACCCTGCGGCTCATCCCCAAGCCCGAAACCGCCCGGACTGTGATGGCCGTATACCCCCGCCTTGAGGAGGCTGCTGAGACCAACGCGGCTATCGTCGGCCGGGGCATCACCCCAGCGACGCTCGAGATCATGGACCAATTCTCGCTGAAGGTCGTCGAGAACTACCTGCACCTGGGCCTGCCGGTCGAGGCTGAGGCGGTGCTTATCATCGAAGTGGATGGGTACCGGGAGGCAGTCGACCGTCAAATCGGCATCATCGCCGACATCTGCCGGGAGATGGGCGCCTCGGAGGTGCGCGTCGCCAAGACGGAGGCGGAGCGGGAGGAGCTGTGGCGGGCCCGCCGGTCGATCAGCACGGCCATCGTGCAGATCAAGCCGACCAAGATCGGCGAGGGCATCGCCGTCCCCGTTTCCCAGATTCCCGAGATGATCCGCAAGCTGCACTACCTGCGCGTACAGTATGGTCTAGACATGGCGATCTACGGGCATGCGGGGGATGGAAACCTGCACCCGAACATCGTCACTGATTTGCGCGACCGGGTGGAGATGGCGAAGGTTGAAGAGACCCTGCACGAGATCGCCCGCATTGCCCTGGGCCTCGGCGGGACGCTGACTGGCGAGCATGGCATCGGGACGTTGAAGGCGCCCTACCTGGAGATGGAGGCGGGGGCCACCGGCATCGACGTAATGCGGCGGATCAAGCGGGCGCTCGACCCCGCGGGCATCCTCAACCCCGGGAAGATGCGGTTGGATGACTGAACCAATCTCCTGGTGGGCGATCCCCGAGCCCCCGCCTGTAGGACCCGTCATCTCCGGGTTGGACTACGAGGGGCTGCAAAAGTGCATCCACTGCGGGTTCTGCATCCAGGCCTGCCCGACCTACCGGCAGACCGGGCTGGAGCTCGCGTCGCCGCGGGGCCGCATCGCCTTGATGCGCGCCGTGGCGGAGGGCAAGCTGCCCATCGATGAAGGGTTCGCCGACCCGATGAACCTCTGCCTCGGCTGCCGCGCCTGTGAGACGGCCTGCCCCAGCGGGGTGCCGTACGGGCAGCTGCTGGAGGAGGCGCGGGACCTGGCTTCGAAGGTGGTCCCTCAGCCGTGGTACGTGCGGTTCGCTGTGAAGCACCTGATGCCTCACGGTGGCCGGCTCCGGCTCCTGGGCCGGGTCGCGGCCGTGGCGCAACGGCTGGGGCTCTTCCGAGTGCTGCCCGGGTCGCTGCGCGACCTGGCTTTGGGGCTGCCGCCCATTGCGGCGCCGCGGCCTTACCCGGCGCCGGCTTCGGCGGGGGAGCAGGTGCTCTTCTTTCATGGCTGCATTCAGGAGGCGTTCCTGCAGCAGCAGAACCAGGCGACGGTGCAGGTTCTTTCGGCCGCGGGCGCATCCGTGACCGTGCCGCCGCGGCAGACCTGCTGTGGCGCCCTCGCCACTCACTCCGGCGACCGGGCCGGGGCGCGGGAACTGGCGAAGCGCAACATCGCCCTTTTTGAGCAGTATACCGGCCCGATCATCAACAGCGCCGGCGGCTGCGGTGCGCAGTTGAAGGAGTACGGCCACCTGCTGGCGGATGACCCCGCCTGGGCGGCGCGGGCCAAGGCGTTCTCCGCCCGGGTCCGGGACCTGTCGGAGTGGCTGGTGGCGGTGGGGGTACCTTCAGGGGCGCTGGGGCCTTTGGATGGCACGGTCGTCACGTACCAGGACTCCTGCCACCTCGCCCACGGGCAGAAGGTGCGGCGCCAGCCTCGGGCGTTGATTCAGGCCATCCCCGGCATCGAGTACCGGGAGATGCACGCTGCCGACCAGTGCTGCGGGAGTGCGGGCATCTACAATATCGTGCGTCCGGAGATGTCGGGAAAGGTCCTCGCTGAGAAGATGAGTAACGCCGCGGCCACGGAGGCCGGGGTCATCGTCTCGTCCAACCCAGGCTGCTACTTGCAGCTCTGCCAGGGCGTGCAACGGCACGGGCTGGCGGGTAAGGTCGAGGTGCTCAGCCTCGCGGAGTTGCTGGTGCGGTCGCTGGAGGCGGAGAGCCAGGGCGGAGCCGGCCGGGGACCGGTGTCTTCTTCGACACCGCGGGGTATGATTTCGGTGTGACCCGGGCTCAAAGTGATGGCCAACGCCTGGTGGCCGGCGGATGTGCTCGCGAGCACACCGACCCGGGCTGAATCCCGCGGGCGAACCGTCCCAATTGGCCACGGACCAGCCGATCCGCCGGCGTGCGCGCAGCTACGCCTTCCGGTCGGATGGGTCGGCAGAGGCTGCCCTGGGCCGGGTGGCACCGTTCGCGGCAGACTTTCCGCTCGGTCTCAGAC
>DAHVXO010000027.1 GCA_027356675.1 Symbiobacteriaceae bacterium
GACGCTTCCTTACGGCTTCAAGCTGTTTCAGGGTATGCACACGACCAACTGGAGCCTGGTCTTCGCTGCAACGCTGATTGCCATGGTGCCCTCGATTGTGTTGTTTATCGCCGGGCAGAAGTATTTCATCTCGGGGCTGGCCACAGGCGGGGTCAAGGGATGAGGAGCCCTTCGCTGGGCAGCGGCTGCACCGCTACTACGGCCTGACCGTCCGGTTCAAGCTGGACACTCTGTCCCACTGGTCCCTCGTGGTCCGGGAGAAGTAAGGGAGAGGAGCCCCGTTCATGACAATCGACCTGCGCAATCGGAGCATTGCGGTGATTCGTTCCGGCCAATCGGCATCGGGCGCATACGTTGCGTCGCCTAACTTTGAGACCTATCACTACTCCTGGCTGCGAGATGGCAGCTCCATCGCTTACGCCATGGACCGGGCGGGACAGCACGACAGCGCGCTGGCTTTTCACCGCTGGGTCGATGGAACGTTGAAGCCGCTCGCCTATAAGGTGGATGTGCTGGAGGCCAAGACGAAGGCTGGCGAGGTGATCGATGCATCCGACTGGCTCCACTGCCGGTATACGCTAGACGGCCGGGAAGGCCAGGCAGACTGGGGTCATTTTCAACTGGACGGCTACGGCGCCTGGCTCTGGGCGTTGGTCCAGCACATCAAAGCCGCCGACAGCCCCGCCCTTCTGGCTGAGTTTGAGGACTCGGTGGCGCTGGTGGTGCGGTACCTGCTCAGATTTTGGGACCTACCTAACTACGATTGCTGGGAAGAGAACGGCGCCGAGGTCCATGCGTCCACCTTTGCCTGCTTGTACGGCGGGTTGCGGGCCATCAACGAGTACCGGCAGGACGCCCGGATCGACCGGACCTGCCAGGCCATACATGCCTATGTGGTGGAGCATTTTGTACACCAGGGGCGGTTGACCAAGTTTGCGGATGGCACCTCCGTAGATGCGAACCTGCTCTGGGCTTCCGTCCCCTATGGCCTGCTGGCGCCTGACAGTCCGATTATGGTGGCCACGGTGGCGGAATTGGAGCGGCGCTGCCTGAACGGCGGCCTGCATCGGTACCCGGAGGATACGTACTACGGGGGCGGCCAGTGGCTGCTCCTGACGGCTTGGCTGGGCTGGTATTATCTGCAGGTCGGACGGGTGGCAGAGGCCCGGAACCTGATGCGCTGGGTGGAAGACCAGGCGGATGAGAACGGTGAGATGACCGAACAGGTGACTACGGTCGTGAACGACCCCTCCATGGTGCAGCATTGGGTGGACAACTGGGGTCCCGTGGCCAAGCCGTTGCTTTGGTCCCACGCCATGTACCTGATCCTTGATGCCGAACTCGATCAGGTGACGCGCGAAGGGAGCAAGGCCGAATGAATTGGGAGCTTGCCATCTGGCCCGACCGTCCCCAATATCGTCCTGGCTCTCTGGTTACCCTGGTAGCGGCGGTCGTTGGTCCCGCCAATGCCACGGGCGAACTCCAGGTGAGCCTATACCACCGCGCCGCGGGACTCGGTCAGTTGACACAGCCAGTACAACTGGACGCCGAGGGGCGGTGCCGTGTCTCTCTAACGTGGTGCCCACCCGCCTCAGAGGTCTGGACTGCGTATGGCGCTGATGCCACGCTGGTCGTAGGCCTGGAGTGTGTGACCACGGCCACGACGGCGCTGGACATCGCTCCGCACTGGAGCTGTGCGCCTCGGTATGGCTTCCTCACAGACTTCCTGCCCGGACAGTCGGCGCAAGACGATGTGGCCCGCTTGGAGACCATGGCGCGGCTGCACCTGAACCTTGTGCAGTTCTATGACTGGATGTACACCCACTACGATTACATTCCACCGCAGGATGTGTATGTCGATACGCAGGGGAAGACATTGGACTTCAGCGTGGTCCGGCGACGTGTCAAGCTCTGTCGTGAGCGGGGTTTCACGCCAATGGCGTATGGCTCCGTTTACGGTGGCGAGGAGCCCTTCGCTGACGCACACCCGGAGTGGCTGCTCTACGACGGGCATGGAAAGCCCCTACACCTGGGTCCCTACTACATCCAGGACCCCTCACCGGACAGCGGCTGGCGGCAGTACCTGCTGAACTCGTACAAGGACGCCCTGGACATCGGTTTCGCCGGCATTCACCTGGATACGTATGGGTCGCCCAAGGCAGGCCAAAAGCACGACGGCCGTTACGTTAGGCTCGAGACCGTGCTGCCCGGCCTCATAGCCGATGCACAGGCACAGGCTGAGGCGGCCGACCCGGTGGAAGGCGGGTGCACGTTCAACAACGTCGGCGGTTGGCCGGTCGAAGTCATGGCGAAGGCGCCCGGTTCGGCCCTCTACCTGGAGGTCTGGCACCCCGATGAGACCTATCGTGATCTGTACGAAATCGTCCTGCGCATGCGGCGGCTCGAGAACCAGCGGCAGCCCATCCTGGCAGCATACCTGGAGCATTTTGCGCCCGACCAGCACCGCCCCGAGGGCGAGATGGCGGGGCTGCGCCTGGCTGTCGCCACCATCTTTGCCAGCGGCGGCTTCCACTTGCTGCTCGGCGAGGGCAACGGCGTGCTGGCCCGGGCCTACTACGGTGACCACGGCAAATTGAATCCGGCTGAGTGGGAGATCGTGCGCGCCTACTGGGACTTCCAAACGCGCTACGGCCCGATCCTCGCGGATCCGGCTGCGCTCGACGTCACGAATTCCAACGCCGGTGCGAACTGCCGTGAAGCCACCTTTGCCGGTCCCGAAGGGGCCACGTTCTCAGCCAAGGGTCTGCCCGGCACAATCTGGACGCTCCTCAAGGAGGGTGCCGATTACCGCACGGTTCATCTCATCAACCTGACCGGCGTGGAGAAACCGCTGTGGAACAGCCGGCAGTCGCCGCCGCCGAAGCTGGACGGCATTCGGGTGCAACTGGAATACCAGCGCCAGCCGAAGGCTGTTTGGTGGGCCAGCCCCGATTTGGACGGCGGACGTCCACAGTCTTTGGCCTGGCAAATGGAGTACGTAGAGCAAACGGGACTGACGCTGGTGGCCATGGTACCGCACCTGCATTACTGGAGCATGCTGGTCGTCGAAGATTGACAATTCTTTAAAGCAACTGCCAAGCTACCTCCCGGATCGGCCCAAGAAGAGGGTGTCTGAAATCGATTGGGAACTTGCGATCTGGCCTGACCGTGCCCAGTACCGGCCCGGGACAGTTGTGAACCTGGTGGCAGAGGTTCGCGGCCCCGCTAACCTCAGTGCCACGGTGTGGTTGACCCTGACCGAACGCAACAGGACGGTCGGAGAGCCTTCAGCCGACCTCGTCTTAGATGGAGACGGGCACGCTCGCGTCACACTTGTCTGGCCGGCACCGGCTGGCCAAGCCTGGAGGGCGTACGGGGCCGACGCCCTTCTCATGGTGGCGAGTGCGCGAGTTGCGACGGCAACTACGGCCTTCGATGTGGCTCCCCACTGGGGGAGCGCACCGCGCTATGGTTTCCTCTCCGACTTCCGCCCGGGCCACACGGCCGCGGATGACGCTGCAACAGTGGATGGCATGCTGCGTTTGCACCTGAATTGTGTCCAGTTCTATGACTGGATGTACACCCACTACGACTACATACCGCCTCAGGACATCTTTACGGATGTGTTGAATCGGACCGTCGACTTCGGTGCAGTGCGGCGGCGGATTGGACTATGCCGCGAGCGCGGTATGGCGCCCATTGCCTATGCCTCGGTTTACGGTGCGGAAAAGTCCTTCTCGGACCAGCATCCCGACTGGCTCTTGTACGATGGGGCGGGACAACACCTGGGCCTGGCGGGCCTTTTCTTTATCCAGGATCCGTCCCCTGGGTGTGGCTGGCGAGAGTATCTGCTCCATGCCTACCAGGAGGCGCTGGATCTGGGCTTTGCCGGCACACACTGCGATACGTACGGTTCACCCAAGGCGGGTCTGACCCGGGACGGCCGCGTGGTCCGGTTCGAAGAGGTCCTGCCCGGCCTCATGGCCGACGCACAAGCCCTGGCCGTAGCCGCGGACCCCGCAGAGGGTGGGTCCATGCTCAACAACGTAAGGGCCTGGCCATTGGAGGCCATGGCGGCTGCGCCCGGCGCGGCGCTTTACATTGAAGTCTGGCACCCCGACGAGACGTACCGTGACCTTTACGAGTTGGTCCTCTGGGTGCGGCATCTGGACCGGAAGCGGCAACCGATCCTGGCTGCCTATCTATCGCCCTTCTTTCCCAAGGGGGAGCGCTCGGCAGGTGCGATGGCAGGGCTGCGCCTGGCGGTGGCCACGGTCTTCGCTAGCGGTGGGTTCTATCTGCTCACGGGCGAAGGCCGGGGCGTGTTGGCACACGCATACTATCCGGACCACGGGAAGCTGGATACCGCTGACTGGGAAGTGGTCAGGGCCTACTGGGACTTTCAGACTCGCTACGGTCCGCTCCTGGCGGATCCTGCCGCCCTGGATGTCACGTCGGCCAATACGGGCGCCGAAGCCACGGAGGCGAACTTTACGGGGCGCAGCGGCGTTGCCTTCTCAGCCAAGGCGCTGGCTGGCACCGTCTGGACGGTGTTGAAGGAGGGCGCTGGCTACCGCACGGTGCATCTGATCAATCTGACGACCGTGCAGACCCCGCTGTGGAACAGTGCGCAGCCCGAGGCGCAGGAAGTCACGGACATTGGCGTCCGGTTGGAATGTCTGCGCCGGCCCAAGGCGGTCTGGTGGGCCAGCCCCGACATCGACGGGGGTCGCCCGCAGCCTGCTGCTTGGTCCATGGAGCCGGACGCCCGGGCGGGGCAAGTGTTAGCGGCCACGGTCTCCCGTGTGCTTTACTGGAGCATGCTGGTCGTCGAAGACTGAAAGGTGCTGAAGCGGTTTCGGCCATTCGCCACCCTTGCCACCGCAGACGGCGGAGTGCCTGGGTGACTGTCTGGGGCCGGACAGTTCCTTGAGTGGTACGAAGAAGGTGAGGTAACGCCGGAATGATCGGCGAGTTCGGCTACAGATGCAGCCTTATTTCTGACGCACATGATCGCCAAGGGAGGTACTGTCGATGCGATTCTGGAAGCAAAAGCGGATGATGGTCGCGCTGGCAACCATGGTTCTGTTGTTGGTGAACATGCTCGGTTTGGTCCCCGGCCCCTTTTCCGCGAAACCGGCATTGGCTGTCTCGAATACGCCACCCAGCAATACCTCTGCTACAGCGCTCTACAGTTCAAACTGGCAGGACCTCATGGGCATCTGGATGGACAGCAAGCTCAGCCAGAACGACACCTCAACCTATGGTCCGCGTCTGGGCGAACTGCGCTACTCAGGTGACTGGACGCGCAACCAGATTGTAGACTATACCGGGTTTTTCCGCGATGAAACCAATGTGATCAAGTACAACGTGGCACACAACTTTACCTCAGAAGGATACTACCTGAGCGATGGCAGTATCCAGAACAAGTACCTCCAGTACAGCGGCGCCAACCCGCCGGTCAACATCAGCAAATACTACGAGGCGATCCCCAACCAGCCGTTCATGTTGGTGCACTATGCCATCCAAAATCCCGGCGCTAGCAGCATCAACTGGAACGTCCTGGATCAGGTGCACCTCAACAACCCGAACCGACCTTCCGGCAGTGTCGCCGGTACATATGATGCTACCCGTAACGCCCTCTTCGGGGACCTTACCGGCGTGGGCGGCGGCGTGGTTGTGTTGGGCGCCTTCTCCGCCGTCAGCAGCTACCAGGTCGGAAACGATACCGACACCAACCCCGCCAACCTGACCTCGAGCCCCTGGTACCAGTTTGACAACAACGGATCCCTCAAGAATAACGCCAGCCTGACCACGGCTGACGTGGACCTCGCGTTTCAGCAGAGCTTGACGATCGCCGCCGGCGCGACGACGGATCTGTACTTCTACATCACCGTACGCTCCACCATGGTGGCGGCACAGGCCGCGGCGGATACCGCCCGAGCCCAGACCGGCTCCTACTGGTTCGACCAATCGAACACTTCGTGGACGAATTGGCTCAACAGCGGGCGGCGGGCCAGTACCACCGATACGGGCGTCAACAGCGCCTTCGACATCAATCTGATGACCATCAAGCAGATGCAGAACCCGACCCTGGGCACCATCCCCGCCGCAAGCAATCCGATTTCGTACGCCTACGGCGTGTGGGCACGGGATGCTTCCGTGACGGCCATGGCGCTCGATGCCACCCAGCACTACGCTGAGGCCGCCAAGTTCTGGAACTGGTTGGCTTCGGTCCAGAATGCGGACGGCAGCTTCCACACG
>DAHVXO010000043.1 GCA_027356675.1 Symbiobacteriaceae bacterium
TACGGCCTTCCTCAAGCAGTTGAAGCAGGAACTGCAGGCCCAGCGCATGACCCTGACCGTGGCGGTGGCGGCCAAGACCAGCGACACCCGCACCGGGTGGGGCGGCGCCACAGATTATGTGGCTCTGGGGCAGATTGCCGACCAGATTTACATCATGGCTTACGATGAGCACTGGCGGGGCGGCGAGCCCGGGCCAGTCGCCTCGCTGGGCTGGACCGAGAAGGTCGTCCGCTATGCCACTGGGGTTATGCCGGCTCAGAAGATCATCCTGGGAGTGCCTTTCTACGGCTACGAATGGTCGGCGGAGCCCGGCGCCAAGGCCGGTGGCAACCGTGCTTACGGCTCGGCCGCCATGTCCCGGCGCATGAGCGACCTGGACGCCAAGGTCACCTGGGATCCGGTCGCGGCTGAGAACGTTGCGATCGTCAAGACCACCGACGGCGACCGCATCGCCTGGTACCCGGACGAGCGGAGCCTCGATGCCAAGTTGAAGCTGGCTTACCAGTATAACCTCAAGGGCATCTCGCTCTGGCGGCTCGGCTTCGAGCCCCAGGACTGGTGGAATCGGCTGGGCGCCTTCCGGCTCTCGCCTAGCAAGTAGGCCGTAACGGAGGGGAGTCTCCGCTCCCTCGTCTGTGGTATTCTCTAAGCATGACCCGTGCGAGAGGAGGAGCCCCCCTGACGCTGCAAGAGGTGGCAGAAGAGTTGGCCCGCCGGATGGCATGCCAGGTGGAGCCCGGGGATGACCCCTGGGCCGTCAAGGTCAATGGTCCCGGTTATCACTTCGTGGTCGCTACGTTTTTCGGGGGCTGGCAGGCGACGGTCTACCTGCCCGACAAGGCACCAGTCACCTTCTACGCAGAAGCCGTAGAGATGCTGGAACTCCGGCTGAAGGCCAAACTGGCCGGTCTCGACGCGAACTTCTAGGGGGTGCAGTGATGGGCAAGGTCATGGGACTTGCGGAGGCCGTGGGGTTGATCCCGGACGGTGCGACGGTCGCAGTGGGCGGCAACACGTTCCACCGGGCGCCCGGCGCAGCGCTCCACGAACTGGTCCGCCAGGGCCGGCGGGACCTGACTCTGGTCAAGACGGCCGGTGCTTACGACGTCGACCTGCTGGCCGGCGCCGGATTGCTGGGGCGCGCCGCCGTGGCCTACGTGGGGTTTGAGACCCTGGGCATGGCGCCCCGGTTCCGCAAGGCGGTAGAGAGCGGCACCCTGGCGGTCAACGAACACACGTGAGCGTCCATTCATGCAGGGTTGCGGGCCGCAATCCAAGGTGTCTCCTTCATGCCGATGGCGGGCCTCACTGACTCCGACCTGATGCGCAACTTCCGGACGGTGGAGGACCCCTACACCCGGGAGACCTGGGTGGCGATTCCGGCCATCCGGCCGGACTGGACCATCCTCCACGTCCACGAAGCCGATGAGATGGGCAACGTGCGCATCCGCGGCGCCAAGTACGACGATATTCTGAAGGCCAAGGCGGCCGACCGGGTGCTGGTGACGTGCGAGCGGCTGGTGCCATCCACCGAGATCGCCGCCCACCCAGAGTGGACCGACCTGCCGGGCTTTCTGGTCACAGCAGTGGTGACGGCGCCTCGGGGCGCCTGGCCGCACGCCTGCGACGGCGAATACGCCTGCGATGAGGAACATATGCGGGACTATCTCACCGCCTGCGCCTCAGAGGACGCCTATCGGGAGTTTCTGGCGGAGAGGGTGGTGGCATCGTGAACTACACAACCCCCGACCTGATGGCCTGTGCCATGGCCCGGTTGCTGCGGGATGGCGAGACGGTCTTCTTCGGACTGGCCTCGCCGCTGGTGATGGTCGCCACGCTCCTGGCGAAGGCGACCCACGCGCCCAACCTGACCTTCCTGAGCATCCCTGGGAGCGTTGACGCCGCTTTGAGTGAATTACCACGCTCTACCGTGGACTCTTCGCTGCTCAAAGGCTCGCACGCCATTTTTCCCCTGTCGGATGTCTTCGATCTCAGTGCGCGGGGCCGCCTGGACACGGCGTTCCTGAGCGGGGTTCAGATCGACCAGGCCGGGCGCATCAACATGAGCGTGATCGGCCCTGCAGGCCGCCCGAAGGTGCGGCTGCCCGGGGGCGCTGGCAGCGCCCTGCTCCTGCCGACGGCCCGCCGGAGCATCCTCTGGCGGACGCGCCACGATGCACGCACCTTTGTCGAGAAGCTGGACTTCGTGACTGCGGCCGGCCGCACGGCCTGGGTCGTATCGCCGCTCTGCCAGTTCGGCCGGGGGGATGACGGGCCGCTGGGCGTCGCCAGCATCCACCCGGGAGTCAGTCCTGAGCAGTTGAAGGCCGCCACCGGGTTCCCGGTCGACGCCGGACCCGACACCCCGGTCACGCCGGTGCCCACCCCGGCGGAGATGGCCACCCTCGCCCGCATCGACCCCGGGAACGTCCGAGCCGCCGAATTCTGACAGGCCAACGGCCTTCCGCTTGCATAGCATAACCCAAGGTGCGGCGCGGAAGGAGAGAGGCCTTTGGCGCGCTTATGGTCCGATAAGGTCGTCTTCCTGGACCGCTCTAAGGCCTCCCGGATTGAGGTTCTGGAGTTCGCCTTTGACCTTGAGCGTGTCGACCAACTCAGTGAAATCCTGATGGTCGTGCGCGACGACAAGGGTGACTACAGTTTCGTCGGCGCCACGGACGAGGTACTGCAAGATCCTGCCCGGGTCATCGGCCAGTTGGAGATGCTCAAGCAGATCATCCTGCAGCATGCCTCCTCCTGACCGGCCCGTGACCGACACCCAAGGCTTGCCGGGCCCGATGCCCTTGCGCTTCGGGCCCCGGCGCCCCCCCAAGTCGGGAAGACCGGTACCTATGAATTTTCCAATACAACTCTTGATTCCTGGCGATCCAACCTGTAAAATGAAGTCCGCAACCAGCGGGGGCCCAGCCTGCAGGGTTCTTCTTTTTTATCCCGTCAGGGTGGGCACGGTAACTGGAAAGCGGCGCGCCAGTCCGCCTGGCGATGACAACCGGTAAGGGAGTACGATACGGCATGGAAGACTCTAAGGTGGTTGTTCTATCCCCGGAGGGCCTGGCCAAGCTGCAGGAGGAACTGGATTACCTCCGCAGCACCAGGCGCAAGGAGGTCGCGGAGCGCCTCAAAGAAGCCCGCTCCCATGGCGACCTTTCCGAGAACTCCGAGTACGACGACGCTCGCAACGAGCAGGCCTTCGTCGAGGGGCGGATTGCGACCCTGGAGAACACCCTGCGCAACGCCAAGGTCATTGAGGACTATGGCGGCGGCGATGAGATCCGGCTGGGCAAGACGGTCCGGCTGAAGGACCTCGAGTACGGGGATGAGCTCGAGTATACCATCGTGGGCACGGTCGAGGCTGACCCGGTCAAGCACAAGATCTCGAATGAGTCCCCGGTGGGCAAGGCGATCCTGGGGAAGAAGAAGGGTCATATCGTCGAGGTGGACGCGCCGGCCGGTGCGATCCGTTACGAGGTCATCGACGTGCGGTAGAACGAGTGGGTATGTCGGGCAGCAACGTGTCGTTGCTGCCTTTTCTTCGTTGGCCTCTTCCTAACGGATGTGAAGTGGATGAAGGGGTGGATCGGCCCAGCTTGTCATAACGTGGGCGCCACGGGCGTAGACTTGGGATGTCCAAGCCTAGACCGCCACGAGGTGATCCCAACGAAGCGCTTGTGGGCTGCAAAACCCTTCTTGGTGGCCTATGTCATCGCAGTCGGCTTCACGGTCGGCCTGCTGGTCAACCGGGCACCCACCGGGGGCGACGCAGTGGAGGCCATAGCAGGCGTTCCATCCGCCACGCACAGTGGGGCTGGTACTGAGCGTGAGGGCCGCGAGGCCCCGCTCGTGCTCCAATTCTTCCGCCCCAGTCAGCCCACGGCCCGGCTGATGCTCCGCACCGGGCTGCCGCTTCTGACCGTCGCCGATGGCACGGTGGTGGGGGCCGGGCAGCGAAACCTGCTCGTCTTCTTCTGGACCGGCAAGACTGGTGAGAAGCCGCAAACCTTCTTTCAGATCATGCTGCCGTTCCTGCGGCCGTCCCCCCAGGTGGTTCAGGACCCGGAGCCCTTCAGGACCGAACCCGACAGTTCGGGACCGGCCACCCCGCCACCCACCGACAACTCCAAGCCCCTGGCGGGACCCGGGCCGGCGCCTGACCCCAAGCCGGCCGCCGTACTCGGCGGCGGCCTGCCGCTGGTAGGCATCTATCACACCCATGACTGGGAGTCCTACCTCTCGGAGTTTCCCGGGCTGACAGTGAAGTCCGAAGCGGACCTGGGCAAGCTCGCCTCTTACGACCACAAGCGCCGTACGGTGGTCGACCTGGGGAACATCCTTGCGGTACGCCTGCGGGACCTGGGCGTAGCCACCGTGCACTCTCGGGGCAGCCACCAGGATCTTGGTTACGACTTCGCCTACAAGTCCTCTCGGGTAACGGCCAAGGACATCCTGCGGAAGGCGCCCTCCACCCGCATCCTGATCGACGTGCACCGCGACGGCGTTCTGGGGGTAACCTCGCGGGCCAGCGTCGGCGGAAAGCGGGTGGCGCAGGTCCGGTGCATCATCGGACAATATGAGCAGCCGCGCTGGGAGAAGAACAAGACCTTCTGCGAGCAGCTGGTGACCCGGCTGGAGCGCGATCATCCCGGCATCACCCTGCCCACCCGGGTGCAGAACGACACCTACAACCAGGATTTACTGACCGGCGCTATCCTTTTGGAGATCGGCAACGCGTTGGACCGCTACGACGAGGCGGAGAGGACCCTGCGCTACCTCGCCGAGGCCCTGGCCGCCCTGGTGCGCGATGGCGAATACCCGCGCTGACCCCGGCGCAGACTAGCCACGGTGATGATGATGGCACGCCCCAACGCCCGGCGCCGGCAGCTCGCGTTGCTGCTGGCGTTGGTCATGGCGGCCCTGTTGCGAGTGGAGCACGGCCTGGCCGAGTTGGAGGGCCGCATCGACGCACCCAGCCGGCTCCTCCACCTCGCCCCGGCCCGGGATGGCTGCTGGGACGCCGCCCTCCTCGGCTTCGGCGGGCACTTCTGCGTCCGGGGGTTGCGAAGCCCCGCCTATGAACGCCTGGTACGCGCGCAAAGAGCCCTCCCCGCGTGGGCGTGGGTGGGCTCTTTAGTTGACCGTCTAATCGAGGTGCTTCTCCGCTCCCATCGCCAATCGCCCGGGAGCGGCTTCCTTGTGTTTGATGATCAGCAGGTCGATGGCCATATCCAGCATCTGCGGCTGGATGCCGGCCCGCGCCGCCTTCTTCATCAGGTTGACGTAAGCACTGACGGTCTCCGTCGGCATCAGCTCGGCCTGGTCGGCGCTCAGCGAACCCCAACGGAACCAGTGGGGCGAGATGCCGGTTAGCCGCGAGAGGGCCTCGGCAATCCGTAGGTTGGACTCGTCGGACAAGTTCTCCGAGTTCCACTGGTCGAGGAGAGTCTGGAATGCGATCACATCGAATCCGACCGCGCGCGCCAGCTGATCCACAGAAAACTCGCTGGGATACTCCGCAATGAGAAAATCCAGGACCATCTTCACGCGCGTCCGGGCGGAGACGAAATACAGCCGGCTACGTTCATCTGCTGTCAACCGGCGGATGGAGAACTCGAAGTCCTGGCGGGGATCACGCCCGGTCAACAGGTACTCCATCTTGACGCCATAGCCCTCTGCGATCTTGCGCAGAGTGCTGTGGAAACTGCCAGTCACTTCGCCCTTCTCAATTCGGGCGATGGTGGTGTGGCTGACCCCCGTCCGGACGGCCGCTTCGCGCAACGATTCGCCATGTGCCGAACGCAGTTTCGCGACCCGCCGTCCCACGATCACGGCTTATCCCCCCATAGAGATTCTGGCCTTAGACCAAATAATATCTAACTGAAGATTAAATGTCAACATATTTAGCGCACTATTCATACAGTCTATAGGGCTTATGACTTATATTATGATCATTAGACTGTAAAAATATCCCTCTGTACCCTGAGCGGACTGGGTCTGACTCCCCCGACTGGGGTATGGTATAATGTCCTGAAGCCCATTGCACAGGAGGCTATGTACAAGAACCATGACTGACCGTACGCATATTCGTAACTTCTGCATCATCGCTCACATAGACCACGGGAAGTCCACGCTCGCAGACCGGTTAATCGAGTACACCGGCCTGCTCTCCAAGCGCGAGATGGAGGACCAGGTCCTCGATAATATGGCGCTGGAGCGGGAGCGGGGCATTACCATCAAGGCGCAGTCCGTGCGCATGGACTACGTCGCGGATGATGGGGAGCACTACGTGCTCAATCTCATCGACACCCCGGGACACGTGGACTTTACCTATGAGGTCTCCCGGGCGCTGGCCGGGTGTGAGGGTGCCCTCCTCGTGGTCGACGCTGCGCAGGGCATCGAGGCGCAGACACTGGCCAATGTCTACATG
>DAHVXO010000095.1 GCA_027356675.1 Symbiobacteriaceae bacterium
CATCAAAGAACTGCTGGTCCACCACTGGACCGGGGAGTGGGCGCTGGACTATAACCTGGCCACCGGGACCGGGCTGCTCAATATGCACACGCTAGACTGGGACCCCTGGGTGCTGGAGCTGGCGGGGTTTCGGCCGGACCAGCTGTCGACGGTGGTGCCCAACGTGCAGACGTACCCGCTCCTGGGCGGCCGCCTGGGCCTCCGCTCCGGCACGCCGGTCGTGGTGGGCGCGGGCGATGGGTTGCTCTCGTCGCTGGGCTCAGGGGCCATTGAGCCAGGCATCATCGCCGCGATGGTCGGGACGAGCGGGGCTGTGCGTGCCTGCGTCTCGGAGCCCACGGTGGACCCAGAGGCCCGCGTCTTCTGTTACTATCTGGACAAGAATCGCTGGATTCTCGGCGGATCGCTGAACAACGGCGGCATCGCCCTGCGCTGGTTTCGGGACAACTTCTACCCTGGCGCCCACGAGTACGACGAGGTGCTGGGGGAGGCTGCGCTGGCCCCTGCGGGGTGTGGCGGGCTTGTCTTCCTGCCCTATCTGGCCGGGGAGCGCTCGCCGGGGTTTAACGCACGGGCGCGTGGCGTCTGGTTCGGGCTCGGGATCGAGCATCAGCGGCCGCACATGGCCCGGTCGGTGCTGGAGGCGGTGGCCTACCGGCTCTACAGCGTTTTGGGACCCATCGAAGAGTTGACGGGGAACGTGAAGGAGATCCGTGCGACCGGCGGGTACGCCCGCTCGGACTTCTGGCTCCAGATCTGCGCCGATGTCTTCGGGCGGGAGGTCGCCGTACCGGTGCAGGCCGAGGGTTCGGCCCTGGGCGCCTTCGTGCTCGGCGCGGTGGCGCTGGGCGTGGCGCCCGACCTGTCGTGGGTACACCGGTTCATCACGGTCCCGAAGCGGCTTGGGCCGTCGGCGGAGAACCATCGCCTATACGAAGAGCTGTATGACATCTACAAGCGTGCACATCGGAACCTGCAGGGCGAGTATCGGGCCCTGGCGGCCTTCCGGGAGAGAAGGGTGTAGATGGAACGAAGAATGGATCGGATTCCCCCTTACAACCGGGCGGTCCTGAAGGGTCACCTGGTCTCATGCGGGGTCAATTATAAGGACCTGGACAAGCCCATTATCGCCGTCGTCAACTCCTATAACGAGATTGTCGCCGGGCACGTGCCGCTGAAGACCTTGGGCGAGTATGTCAAGGAAGGCATCCGGGGCGCGGGCGGCTGCCCGTTGGAGTTTACCACCATCGCCATGTGCGACGGGCTGGCGCAGGGGCACGGCGGCATGCGCTACTCGCTGCCCAGCCGGGACCTGATTGCCGATTCCGTGGAAACGATGGTCCTGGGACACGACATCTTTGATGGGGTGGTCATGCTCGCCTCGTGCGACAAGATCGTCCCCGCCATGCTGATGGCCGCGGCCCGGATGGACCTGCCCACGGTGGTCGTGACTGGCGGACCCAGCGGGAACCTGATTACGCCGGCGCAGTCAAAGGACGCACGCCAGCAGTTTCTGCGCGGCGAGATCGGTGAGGAAGAGCTGGTCATGGTCACGGCCCAATACTACAACGGCCCGGGCATCTGCTCGTTCCTGGGCACGGCCAACACCATGTGTATGGTGACAGAGGTGTTGGGCATGGGATTGCCCGGCACGGCTCTGTTGCCCGCTGAGTGCGAGGAGCGCCGGGAGCTGGCCCGGGCATCCGGGCGCCGGGCGGTGGAACTGGCGGTGACCGGCGGGCCTCGCCCGTCTCAGATACTCAGCCGTGAAGCCTTCGAGGATGCCATCGCCCTGGTGCTGGGCATCGGGGGCTCGCTGAACACCGTGCTGCACATTCCGGCTATCGCGCACGAGCGAGGCATCGAACTGACGCTGGACGACTGGGAGCGGGTGAGCGCCCGCACCCCCTTCATCACAGCGGTGACGCCGAACCACAACGGCCGGACCGTGAACGACCTGCAGCGGGCAGGCGGGACGTCGGCCATCATTCGGGAACTGCTGCCCGCGCTGCACGGGGAGCGCATGACGGTGACGGGTCGCACCCTGGCTGAAAACGTGGCGGGGGCGGCCGTATTGAATCGTGAAGTCATTCGTGCCTTTGGGGAGCCAATCTTGCCCACCGGCGGCATCCAGGTCCTGCGCGGCAACCTGGCGCAGGAAGGCGCGGTAATCAAGCGCTCGGCGGTGGAGGGGACCTTCTTCCGGGGTCCGGCCCGGGTCTTCGAGGCTGAGGAAGCGGCGGCTGAGGCGGCGCATCAGGCCCGAATCAACCCGGGGGACGTTGTCGTCGTGCGGTACGAAGGGCCCAAGGGCGGACCCGGCATGCGGGAACTCCACCGGCTCTCTGAAGTGGTCAAGCAGATCGGCAACGTCGCCATCATCACGGATGGGCGGTTCTCCGGCGCTTCGTCGGGAATGAGCATCGGTTATCTGTCGCCGGAGGCGGCCGATGGCGGGAACATTGCCCTGGTGCATGAGGGCGACGTCATCGCCATCGACCTTGCGACCGGGACGGTCACGCTGGAGGTACCTGAGGCCGAGCTGCAAGCCCGGCGCGGGACCTGGGTGGCGGCCGCGAAGGATGCAAGCTTGCTGCTGCGGCAGTATGCCAGGTCGGTCGGTTCGGCGGCCGGTGGCGCTGTGCGCCTCGACCCCGGATGCGGGGCATGATTGAGGGGGTCTTTGCATATGCGGTTTCCGGAGTTTGATCAAGGCATTCTGCCGCGCTGGGCGCTGGTCCGGCACAGGCTGGACAGCACGGAGATCACGGATGTGCCAGGCGCTGTGGCGAAGGCCTTTGCGACCATGGCGGGCGCAATCAGGCCGGGTGCACGGGTCTGCCTGTGCGTGGGCAGCCGCGGCATCGACCGGATTGACGAGGTCACCCGGGCCAAGGACATTAGCGGTCTCGGTCTTGACTCCAATGTGACAGGGCGGTACTACAGCGGCCATCTAGGCGTGGACCCGGAGGTTCAACGGATCATCATCCGCGATATAACGCCGGATTCCGAGGGAAACGCCACGGGCATCGGTCTCGCCGATGTGGCGCTGCGTCTGGCCGTCGACAAGATGGACGTGCGACAGACCTACATGAACTGTATTACCGCCAAGACTCCGGACGGGGCGCGCATCCCCATTACGGTCGATTCGGATCGGGAGGCTCTGGCAATCGCCCTGGCCTGCTGCCTGCAGGTCGACCCGGCGAACGCCCGCATCGTGCGGATTCGTGACACCAAGCACCTTGAACAAATGTAT
The DNA here is from genome assembly GCA_027356675.1 of Symbiobacteriaceae bacterium. Next base: position 3,257 of record DAHVXO010000095.1, read on the forward strand.
GTGAGCGAGAGCCTGCTTCCCGGAGTGCTGGCGACCGGCACTTGCGACCTGCTCGAAGAGCCCCACCCCATCGCCTTCGACTCGGAAGGCATGTTTGCCTGATCCGCACCTGATGAAATGGGAAGTGTGAGTATGAAAATCGGGACATACGGCATCGTCGGGCTGGGCCGCATGGGCGGGAGCCTCGTCCAGAACCTGCTGGCGGCAGGTGGGGCGGCGGCGGTCTATGACGTGAATCCGGCTCATGTGGACGACCTTATCGCCGCCGGGCGCGTTACGGGGGCGCGCAGCCTGCCGGAGTTGGCTGGCGCAGTGCCGCACCCCCGGATTATCTGGATTATGGTACCGGCTGGGGAGCCGGTGGATGCAGTCATCACGGAACTGCGGCCGCATCTGGAACCCGGCGACGTGCTCATCGACGGCGGGAACTCGCATTACCAGGATTCGCTTCGGCGGGCCCAGGCGCTGAAGACCGGGGGCATCTACTTCCTTGACTGCGGTACCAGCGGGGGCATGGAGGGTGCCCTCAACGGACTCTGCCTGATGGTTGGCGGAGAGCCGGCGGCGTTCGCCTTGGCGGAACCGCTGTTCAAGACGATTGCCCAACCGGAAGGGTACGCCTACGTGGGTCCCACCGGCGCCGGCCACTACGTGAAGATGGTCCATAACGCCATTGAGTACGGCATGCTCCAGGCGATTGGCGAGGGATTCGAACTGTTGGAGAGCGGACCCTACGACCTCGACCTCGGCGCCATTGCCGACCTGTGGAATCAGGGCAGCGTGGTGCGGTCGTGGCTGATGGAGCTGGCGGCCCGGGCCTTTCGCAAGGACCCGGACCTGGAGGCCATCACCGGTGAGGTCGGCGGCGGCAGCACCGGGTCGTGGGCGATTGAGGAGGCCTGGAAGGTCGGGGTGCCCATGCCGGCCATCGCCATCGCCTACGCGATGCGGTTACGCTCCCGTCAGCCGGACACGTATTCTGGGAAGGTCGTAGCCGTCCTGCGCCAGGAGTTTGGCGGGCACGCTGTGGTAGCGAAGGAGTAGGGTTCTACCCGGTCCGCCCCCCCCGTAAGCATGACTGGAGTCCCGTCCGGGCTCACCATGCCATAACGGAGGGAAGCGCCCGCATGGACTGGGAATCGGCACTCGGCACGTTCCTTCTGGTCTTCCTCGCGGAGCTTGGAGACAAGACTCAGTTGCTGCTGCTCTCCATGTCTGCCCGTTCCCGCTCCCCGCACATGATCTTCGTCGGCGGGGCTGCAGCGCTGATCGCTTCCTCGTTGGTGGCCGTGCTGGCGGGAGGACTGCTACTCAAGGCCGTTCCCTTAAAGGCCATCCGCATTGGCACCGGGACCGCTTTCCTGGGCATCGGTGGCATGCTCATCTTCCGAGCCTTGCGCTGAGCGATCAAGAACAGACCCCGGTGGGCGTGCGCCCGCCGGGGTCCGCTTAGCTTCCTGTGCTCTGGTAGTGCCGCTCTCCCCAACGCCAGAAACGGGCCGAGACCGCCAAGGCTGCAGCCGCCACGGCGAACGGGGCCAAGAGGTAGACCGGCGAACCCCCCTTGCCCAGTGCATACAGCAGCGGGACATAGCCCAGCATCGCAACGGGCAGAACCCCGGTGAGCAACCGCCGCATCCAGGTCGGGTAAATGCTCAGCGGGTAATTGGCCGCGGTCAGGGGCGCATTCATCGTGAAGACGCCCAGTTCGTCCACCCGGATGATCCAGAACCCCAGCGCGTTGGTCGCGATGGCGATGGCCGTGATGATGCACGCCCCCGCCACCGGCAGCGTGATGGCATAAGGGACAAGCCATCCCGGCGCACCGTCTGCCAGCACGCCCTTCAGGCCCAGCAGCATCAGAACGATGCCCTGGAACATGGCTCCGGCCCGCCCAAGGTCAAAGTTGCGGGCCAACAGGGTCAGCAGGGTAGGCCACGGCCGGATCAGGAGGCTGTCAAACTCCCCGGTCACCAGGTACTTCTCAAAGGTCCACAGCTCTGAGCAGAGCACTCGGAACAGCCCGAAGGATGCACCCGAGAGCCCGGAGAGCAGCGCAATCTCGTAAAACCCCCAGCCACCCACGCGCGGAAAGCGGTAAATGAGGGCCGCCACGG
>DAHVXO010000098.1 GCA_027356675.1 Symbiobacteriaceae bacterium
AAGGCCCCCATCAGGGAACTGGTGTAACCGCCATCCCGAATCTCGCCGTAGCCGAAGAGGTTGACGACCTCCAGTAGTTTGTGGATCAGGCCGACGCAGACCTTATTGTCAGCGTCCGACCAGTTATCGCCATCTGAGAAATGGAAAGGGTAAATGTTCCAGAGGTCTGGGTCATACCGCTCGCTGATGATGTCCCAGCAGAGCTGGTAAGCGCTGGAGACCTTGGTTCCACCGGATTCACCCAGGTGGAAGAACGTCTCCTCATCGACCTCCTGTGCATCACTGTGATGCGTGATGAAGACGATCTCAACATCCTGGTACTTGGTGCGTAGGAACCGGACCATCCAGAAGAAGAGGCTGCGGGTGATATACTTCTTGAACTCGCCCATGGAGCCTGAGGCGTCGCGCATGGCGAGGACCACGGCCGAACTGCTGGGGCGGGTCTCCTGCTCCCAGACCTTGAAGCGCAGGTCATCGTTGGAGATGTTGCCGAAGCCGGGCAGCCCGAGGCGGGCGTTGCGCTTCAAGTTCTCCATGATGGTGCGCTTCTTGTCGAGATTGGACAGGGGCCCGCGCCTGCGCACGTCCGTGAACTTGACCGACTCGGTGGGGATTTCCTGGGTGGCCTTGGGCCGAAGGTCCGGAAGGCCCAGGTCTGCGAAGATCAACTCGGCCAGATCATCCACCGTGACCTCGGCCTCGTAGAAATCAGTGCCAGGCTGGTCGCCCGCCTTGCCGCCCTTAGCCTGGCCGGGTCCGGGGCCCAGTACATCGCCGACCTGCGAGTCGCCGTCGCCCTGACCCACCCGTTCACCCTGGTAGGGGTCGAAGCGGAAGCGGTACTCCTCCAGCGTGCGGATTGGGACCTTGATAATCGTCTTGCCGTCCGAGGTGATGATGGACTCATCTGCGATGATGTCAGGCAGGTTTTGCCTAATCGCCTCCTTGACCTTCTCGTTATGCCTCGCCTGGTCAACAGGCCCCTTTCGATGCAGACTCCAGTCATTCTGCGAATGGGAGATCATGGGACGCTTCCCCCCTCCCGCAATTACCTGGTGTAGCGTATGCACGGTTCAGACAAGTGGACGATAGTGATTCACAGGCCACACAGTTGTGATAGTGATGTATAAATCGTCACGGCCTTCTGGCAGTTACGTGTACAACCGCGCCGGGCTGGTTCCTCAGTCTTTCATCACTTGACTGGAGGGCGTGTGGACGCTCTGAAAGTGCTACGCCGCAAATCGTATAAGTGGGGTTGAAATCCAGAGGCCCAGTTGGTAATGTGTATGATCAATAGGCCCTGACCGCAATCATGCTGTTGCGACCAGGGATCGAAAGGCAGGTGCAGACGGTGGCTCACGCACCGTTAAGCGAATGAACACACCGCAAGAAGTATGGGCTGCGTGCCGGAGTGGCCTTTGGGACAAGCCCACGCCAGGGTTGGCGCCCCAGTATGCCCAGGCCAACCTCGTGATCCTACCCCAGACCGATGCGTTTGACTTCCTCCGTTTTGCCCAACGGAACCCCAAGCCCTGCCCGATTCTGGAGGTGCTGGAGACCGGGGACCCGGAGCCGAAGCTGACCGCTCCCGGCGCCGACCTTCGCACCGACCTGCCCCGCTATCGGGTCTATCGGGACGGCATCCTGACCGAGGAGCGCACGGATATTCGCGACCTGTGGCAGGACGACCTGGTGGCGTTTCTCATCGGCTGCAGCTTCACCTTTGAGCAGCCACTCATTGAGGCGGGGCTGCCCATCCGCCACATCGAATGCGGGTGCAACGTTCCCATGTACCGGACCAACCGCCCCACCACGCCTGCCGGCAAGTTCTCCGGTCCGCTGGTGGTGTCAATGCGTCCCTTCCCGGCGGCATTGGTGCCCAAGGCCGTCACGGTGACCGCACGCTTCCCAGCGGTCCACGGCGCCCCGGTGCATATCGGCTCGCCGGAGACCCTGGGCATCGCGGACCTCAGCCAGCCCGACTGGGGCGATGCGGTGCCGATCCGTGAGGGCGAGGTGCCCGTCTTCTGGGCGTGCGGCGTCACCCCCCAGGCGGCGGCGATTGTGTCCAAACCGCGGCTGATGATTACCCATGCCCCGGGCCACATGTTCGTGACGGCCCTGCTCAACGAAACGGTTTCCAGCAGCTGAATCCGGTCGCACTGTTCAAGACCGGTGGCGAAAGGGGCTATCGCATGTGGAGTGGCTCGAAGATGTAATTGGCCGTGACCCCGGCGGGCGCGGCGTGGCAGGTCTGCGGGTACCCGGCGATCTGAGGCGTGCAGCACACGTGCTCGCAGGCGCCCGCCGGGTATTGTTGATCACGGGCTTTGCGGTCGGACCGGCGGGCGTCGCAGAGACCGATGGGCCACCCGGGACCCTGCTTTTGGGGCGGGCGCTGGCGCACCTGGGCAAGGATATCATCTTCGCGACGCATCCTTCCTGCCAGCCCGTGATGGCAGCAGGAATCGAGAGGCTGGCATTGGATGCTCCGCTGGAGGTGCTGGGGCGCGGTGAGTCGCCGGCGGCCATTTTGGCACGGCAGGTGCCGGATGCCATCGTTGCGATCGAACTTCCCGGACGGTCAGCCGACGGCGAGTACTACAACATGCGTGGCGAGTCGATTACTCGCAAGACCACTCCTCTGGACGGGCTCCTGCCTCTGGCCAGTGAGCGTGGAATTCCGACCGTGGCTGTCGGTGACGGCGGCAACGAAGCCGGGATGGGCAAGGTGATCGAGCAGGTGCGGGCGGTCGTGCGCGGTGGCCACAAGATCGCCTCGGTGGTGGCCGCAGATTACCTGATCGCCGCCGGCACTTCCAACTGGGGCTGTTACGGCCTGGTCGCGGCCCTCGACCAGGGGCTCCTGCCCCAGCCGCAGGAGGAGGCCGATCTGATTGCCTCGCTGGTGGCAGTCGGCGCCCTGGATGGCGTGCGGCTCAAGCCCGAGACCACGGTGGATGGAATCGATGCGGACCGGTACCAGCAGCCGCTGGTGGAACTCAGGACTCAGGCCGCCAAGTTGATGGCGGGATAAATGGTCCCAGACTATGCACAAAGGTCGCGACAGAGGTCGCGGCCTTTCTTTGTGCCCGGATACCAACAGGCGCTCAGGGCCTTTGGCACCCGGGTACCCTGCTGCACGATGCACGGGCCCCGGCGCCCTGCTTTGAGATTCTGCCGGCATGCGCAAGCGTCCCCCGGGGGTTAATTCGTGTCTGGGCATGGTCGGGTCGATCCGTTCAGCAACAGTGCCCGCCGTCGTCCCCGTGTGCGCACCGCCAATGTCTCCGAGGAGCGGACGAACCTCCTCTCGGCCGTTGGGGGGCCTTCCTACGCCGCTTGGACGAGCGCATGCGGAATGCGCTGGAACGCGTCACGGCTCTGTCGGCGAGGGGGGCCTCGACCAGGCGTTCACGGTGCAACTGCTCAAGCGAGTACTCATGGCCCAGTTGGGCGACCAGAAGCCATCCAAGGGCTCTGTGAGGACCGGACCTGGGAACGTGGACAGGGTTCAGAATTGTGGATGCCCCACCGCTCCGGAGGTGGCTTCCACACTCCGAGACAAGCCGCGCCTCACGGCATGAGCAAAGGCACAGGGGAGACTTGAACCCTCCAGTTACGTAAACTGCAAGGCGTACCATACGGAAAGGTCCGACCGGCTGAGCTGCAGGTCGGACCTTCGTATGCGCTCAGCTCTCAGTCCAACGGAATCGGCGGGGCCAACACCCAGACTGTCTCGGCGGTCTCCTCCGCCTCGTTGATCACATAATGCCGCTCCCCCGGGTAAATGATCAGGGCATCCCCGGGACCCAGCACAGCCTCCTCTCCCTCCACCCAGACCCGCACTTTGCCGACGATCATGTAGGAGAACTCCTCACACGCATGGCAGCTGTACCCGGTCGCCGGCAGCCGCGCGCCGGGTGCCACCCGGGCGAGACCGAGAATCCCGTGCTTGACCCCCGCATTCGCCCCGGAGAGCAACACCTTCAGCTCACCGCCCCCCTGCCCGCTCCCGGCAACCGAGGCCGCACTCACCACCTTCATCGCCCCAACTCCCCACCTGCTGCACCGGCGAGCGCCCGCCGCAGCGCTGCTGTTACCCCCGGCTCCACCGCAAACGTGGCGGGATCGACCATCACCCCGTAGGTCTCCCGTGCCGTCTCCACCGTGATGTAGCCATTGCGGACATCCGATGCCACCCGCTCAGGCTCCCGCTCCACCGCAGCGCCGAACCCGCCGCCGTGACCGGTGACCAGCCGGACCAGATCCCCCTTCTTCAGCCCATACCCGGCCACCTTGCCCCTGGTGACTGCCGGCTCCGTGGCCCCGGCCGGGAAAACCTGCAACCGGTTGTTGGTTCCCTCTCCGCCGGCCTGCAGTCCCCAGGGCCGGAACTTATGCCGGCCGAAGGTGGC
>DAHVXO010000135.1 GCA_027356675.1 Symbiobacteriaceae bacterium
GAGGCGCAAACTGCGGACCAAGCAGGGAGCAGCGCGGTATCAACTCCGACAAGAGTCGGTGGAACCGGTATTCGGACAAATAAAGGAAGCACGGGGTTTTCGGCGGTTTTCACTGCGAGTTCCTGGTGTCTCCAAACGTTGAGCGCCCGGAGTGGTCCGGGCGCTTAACGTTGACTTGGAGCCTGGTCATCTCACACCTTCAGAGTGTCTTGAGAGTGTCTAACCGCCGCGCTCCAAGAATATCAAGGGGTGTGGCCATCTGTTTATTGGCATGGTTTATGCTTAATGTTGACAGATGGGATCGGGTTTTTGGGGGAGATTGACGGTCCCCTGCGTGCGAGCAGGAGGGAACGCTGAGGAGGCAGTCTGACCATGGAACAGAAGACCGTTACCCTGCACAACGGCCTGGGGCTGCATGCCCGTCCCGCCAGTCTATTTGTGCAAACCGCAAACCGGTTCGCTGCCGACATTAGGGTGGAGAAGGACGGGCGGGAGGTCTCAGCCAAGGGGATTTTGGGGTTGTTGAGCCTCGCAGCCAAGCAAGGCAGCACTATTTCCATTAAGGCACTGGGGGAGCAGGAGGCCGAAGCAGTAACGGCACTGGCCGCCTTGGTTGAGTCCGGGTTCGAGGAGTCGGCGGCAGGTTAGGCAGGGAGTGGTGTGCTCACCAGCCTTCAAACCGATTCGACCCTCGCCGGTATGGTGTGATTCTATGTGAATTGAAGGAATTGCAGGCCGCGCTGCTCGAACTTAATCCATCCGACGGAGCGGAGGGATGGCATCTGAAACGAATTCAGCGCACCCAACAGCTTCTAGCACAGTACTGCACCAAGCAAAAGTGCGGCGTCGACGCATCTGTTTTGGCCGAAATGGTGGGAGCCTCCCGGCATAACGTGAGTTCCGACCTGAACATCCTGTGGCGGGAGGGCCGGGTAGTAAAGGTGCCTGGCCGGCCGGTGCTGTTTTGGGATTGGGAGGTCTACGTGCAACAGGTCGGCCCCCTTCCGGAGCGGCAAGGCGGCCCTGTTCCCGGTGAGACGAGTGCCTTGGTGCCGCGGACGCGGGCCCAGGCGGAGTCAGATACTCAAATCAAGATGGATAAAGTTCCGGCTGAGCCCTTTGAGAGGCTTATCGGCAGCCGGGAGAGCTTGCGCAACCAGGTTGAGCAAGCCAAGGCGGCCGTGCTGTACCCACCTTCGGGCTTGCACACGTTGTTAGTGGGGCCTACCGGGGTGGGCAAGTCGCTCATGGCGGAGCTGATGCACACCTATGGCCGGGCGGTTGGTAAGCTGGCCCCCCATGCTCCCTTCGTCAGGTTCAACTGTGCGGACTATGCCCACAACCCGCAGCTCTTGATGGCCCATCTCTTCGGCGTGGTAAAGGGGGCTTATACCGGAGCGGACAAGGACCGCTCGGGGCTGGTCGAACAGGCGGATGGCGGCCTGTTGTTTTTGGACGAGGTCCACCGTTTACCCGCCGAGGGCCAGGAAATGCTTTTTGGCCTGATCGACAAGGGGTTGTTCCGCCGGCTCGGCGAGAGCGGAGTGGAGCACCAAGCCCGGGTGATGCTGGTCGCCGCTACCACCGAGCGCATTGATTCCACTCTGCTCCACACCTTTACACGCCGGATCCCGATGGTCATTGCTCTGCCTGCTTTGGCGGACCGTACGGCGGCAGAACGGTTCCGGTTTATTCGCCACTTCTTGCGGGAAGAGGCGGAGAAGATCGGGTTGGATATTGCCGTTCCATCGGAGACCCTCAGCATGTTGCTGCAGTACGAGTGCCTTGGCAACATCGGGCAGTTGCGGAACGATTTGAAACTGACCTGTGCCCGCGCCTTTCTTAATTACCTGACCAGCCGCCAGGAACCCATCGAGCTGGTGGCAGCTCACTTGCCGGAGCACATCCACCGCACCCTGCCTGGCGTTCGTCACCAGAACTCCGACGTGAACGACGTGCTGCACCGATACGGAGGCGGGCTGGCCATCGCCAAGCGGGCGACCTCTCAAATTATAGAGGAAAGCGACGAGACGTGCTTGTCCTTTTACGGCCTGCTGGAGCATCGCATGCAGGACTTGCAGCGACGGGGAGTGTCGCCCGCTGCCGCGGAAAGACTGGTGCGGCAGGACATCGAAGGCCATTTCAAGGAGTTTCTCGAGCTGGTGCGCGACCGCCATCATCTGCAGCGCCAGGAACTTTCAAAACTGGTGGGGCAGGATGTCCTACAAGCGGTGGAGCGGGCCGTTCTCAGGGCGGAAGGCCGCCTCGGCCGGGCAATTCCGGAGCGGATTCTGTATGCCCTGGCTCTGCACGTTCACTCATCACTGGAGCGGTTGGGCCAGGGACGGGTTTCCAGCTGCCTCGGCGGTCTTCCGCAGGAGGACAGCCTGGAGGCGCGGGTGGCAGCAGAGGCCGTCGAACTCATCGGCCGGGAGCTGGGAACGTCCCTGCCGCCGAGTGATGTGGCTTTTGTCTCCATGCTGTTGCACCCGGAGGAGCGCGAGCCTGGGGCCCTCGAGCAGGTCGGCGTCGCTGTCGTGGCCCACGGGAGGGGCGTGGCTTCCGGCATGGTGGAGGTCGCCCATGACCTGACCGGGGTCACACTGGCCACCGCAATCGACATGGCCCTTGATGAAGAGTGCAGTGCCGTGGAGGGGCGGTTGGTGGCATTGGCCAACCAGGGCCATTTCCGGGGCGGGCTCCTGTTACTGGTGGACATGGGCTCGCTCGAACGAGTGGGTGAGGCTGTCAGCCAGCGGGCGGGTATTGCCGTGCGCACGATCAGCATGGCCTCGTCGCCCATCGTTCTGGAGGCGGTTCACCAGGCCAGCATCCCCGATGCCACCCTCGATCAGGTATACCAGGCGGTGCTTGACGCCCGGAGCCTCGCGCTGAGCGGCGGTAGCCGGCAGGGCCTGCCGCCTGTGATCGTGACCTCTTGCTTCACGGGCTCCGGCAGTGCCCTGACGCTCGCGCACATGGTGGAGGCCGCCTTGGAGGGCACGTCGCCGCAGGTGGAGGTTATTTCCGCCAGCATGGGTTCCGGCACGGGCTGGACCCGCCTCGTGACCACCTTGCTGGAGTCGCACCGTCTCCTGGCCGTGGTGGGACCCGTTAACCCCAGCCTCTCGGGAGTTCCCTATATCAGTGCCGAAGAGATGGTGGTTGGCAGCGGCGGTCCGCGTCTGCGGCGGTTGGTGCAGGAGGGTACGAAGGTCCCCGAGGCCCTCAGGCGGGACGGCCCAGGCAATCATTCGTTGACGATTTTCGACTCTGCGGCGGCGGCCCTCAGCAATCATCAGGTGTTTACAAACCCCGTGATATCGGTACCGGCGATCGCGCGGGTGCTGAACGCCATCGAAACGGTTCTGGGGTGGCAATTCAGCGACGATCTTCGGGTCGGGCTGACCATGCACCTGGCATCCCTCGTCGAGTACCGAGTGCGAAGCCAGCTTGTAGCGGCGTCAGCCGCCAATCAAGACAACCGCACCGGTGAGCACCAGTGGTTGGTCGACGCACTGCAAGACCTCACGGGAATGTTTCACGTGCAGCTCACAAAGGACGACCTCTCCCGGTTGGGGGAGATCCTGGAGCAGACCGGGTCAGGTCAGACAATTGTGTCTTAGGGCTGTCTTGTTTGCACCAAATTGTGTCTTACAGGGCTGGAACCATTGCTAGCAACAGTATGGGCATCTGTCTGGTTGGCACGGTCCGTGCTACAACTTCAGGACAGGTGCCCATATTCTTTGCGGTCCATCCCTTTAGCGGAGGAGGTGAGAGGCGGAAGCTGGATTTCTACGAGGTTGGCCATTGGATAGAGGGGAGGTTGCGCCAGTAATGAAGATCTTGCTCTGCTGCGCCGCAGGCATGTCAACGAGCCTGCTGGTCGAGAACATGAAGAAGGTTGCTACCGAACGGGGGCTGGAGACTGAGATCGTGGCCGTGGCCGCGAACGAATTTGAAGAAGCGGTGGGGGAGTATGAGGTCGCCCTGCTCGGGCCTCAAGTGCGCTACAAGCTGCCTGCCTTTAAGCAGATTGGCGCCGACAAGGGAGTACCGGTTGATGTGATTGACTCGGTGGCTTATGGAACCGTGAATGGCCCGAAGGTGCTGGACCAGGCGCTTGCCCTGAAAAAGTAGACGGAGGTGCCCTTCAGATGATGCAGAAGTTCATTGACTGGCTTGAAAAGCACTTCATGCCCTTTGCCGGCAAGGTGGCGGAACAGCGCCACCTGCAGGCGGTCCGTGATGGCCTAATCGTAACCATGCCCTTCCTGATCATCGGTTCCTTCTTCCTGATCTTTGCCTTTCCACCTATTCCGGCCCTGGCCGAGATGGTGAAGCCCTATATGGGGAATCTCCTGCTGATCGTTGATGCGACCTTCGGCATCATGGCTCTTCTTGCCACCTTCGGCATCGGTTACAGCCTGGCGCAAAAG
>DAHVXO010000118.1 GCA_027356675.1 Symbiobacteriaceae bacterium
GCCGCGTCGGCGAGGCGGCGCACCACCAGGGCGCGCTCGACCCCCCGGCGCCGCAGATGCGGAAGCACCGCCCCGCAATAAAGCCCCGCCACTTCGCCTTGCATCCACACCATGCCCGTGCCGGCCGGTTCCAAACCCAGATGGCCCAGGTAGTACCGGGACCGGCTGCCCTCGCCCGGCTGTGCAAACAGACGGCTCCAGGCACTCTGGATGACCGCCCCCGCCTCGGGCGGCACCGCATAGGCCGCTACCAGCAGGTGCCCCCATGCCGCCAACCGATCCCGTCCGATCTCCTGCACGTGCACACCCGCCGGCGCCGCCATGCCGCCCGCGGGAAGATCGCGCGCGAGGACGACCTGCCGCTCTGCACGCCGCCACCCCTGCCCGCTCAGGGCCGCAGCCAGGGCACCCTCGTCCCCCGCCTCCGGCCCGATAAAGAGCGCCGGTGGGAAGCCTGCGGCGCTCATGACGGCCCCCCCGACCTCCAGCACGCTGCCCAACCGCTCTGGTGTCGCCCCTCGCAGCACCATGAAATTCAGGAAGGTTGCGGGAAAACGGGGACTGACCAGGACGACGGCCCCTTCCAGGCGTGTCACCCGACCGCCCCCGACTGTGGCCATGCAGGCCAGCCAGTGGCTCTCCAACTCGCGTATGAGGGTCATGGGATCGTGCCTCCCGTGCGTACGACCGCACAGGCGGCGTAGCGGGGGTCAGTCCCCAGCTGCCTGGGATGCACGGTCCAGCAAATCCTTCAATGTCGCCCAGCGGAGATTGCCCAGACGGCTGCCATCGGCTGACAGGCCCCAGACGGCATCGCCCTGGGCCGTGACCCGCAGCAGGCGGGTGAGTCCAGAGCCAAGGGTCGGATCCAATGCCGGATCCAGGGGCCCGACATGACAGCGTCCAGCCAGGGACCGGGCGGCCGTCGCCATCGATCCGGCCAGCGTACCGGCCTCATCGGCCGTGAGCTGGAGCGCCTTCAGCTGTGGCGCAGGCCATCCGCCTTCGGGTACGAAGGTCCAGGCCATGCGGGCAAGACCCCGGTCTGCCGCCCAGCCCGCCAACTCGGGCAACGAACCGTGGTTCAGCCGCGTAGCAGTAGCCAGGATTCCCAACCGGGGGGCCAGCCCCTGTGCCAGCAGCGTATCGATGGCCCCGACCGCACGGGCGTGGGCACCCGGACGCCGGACGGCATCATGAGGCTCGGCGCCCGGACTGTCCAGCGCCACCAGGAAGTGAATCCCACTCTCCAGCAGTTCGCGCAGGACCCAGGGCTCGAGCAGACTGCCGCTCAGAAAAGCGGTGACCCGTAGAGCGCCCGCCCTGAGCCTCGCCAACGGCCAGAAACCGGGGAAAGCCAGCGGTTCCGGCCCACCGAGCAGCACTTCGCTCCCGCCCTGCTCGGCAAACTCCTCCACGATGGTACTCCATCGCCGGATGGTCAGGTCCGGGCCGGTCGCTTCCCCCCGGTGCTGTGGCAGGACCAAGAGCAGCTGCTCCACGTTCATGGGAAATTCCCCCTCCGGTGGCCTTTTCACTCCCAGTATAGCTATTTTTTCCAGTTCATGTCAACCAGAATTTCGCCAGGAGCGAACACGGTCGCGACGGGGGATTCACCGCTGCTTGATCACAATCTCTCCGACCCCGACCACCTTGGCCTGGCAGGCCAGGCGAAACCCCATATCGACAAGGGTTTGACTCAGGCGCGCCGGCTCGTTGACGGTCGGGCGCTGCAAGTTCTCCGCACCGGCCAGCACCTGGCACTGGCACTTACCGCAAGTAGCCTGCGTGCAGCTCCACCGGTAGGGTACGCCGGCCGCCAGGATGGACTGCAGAAGGTTGGCACGCAGCGGGACCACCAGGGTAAACTCACCCTGCCGGGTTTGGACCGTCACTTTCGTACTGTCCAGGCCGCCTTACCTCCCTTACACGGCATGACAAGCAACCGCATGCCCGGGAGCGATCTCCCGCAAGGCTGGACGCTCCGTAGCGCATCGGTCCGTCGCCAGCGGGCAGTGTGCGGCCCACGGGCACCCCGGGATGACGCGCCCGGCCCGGTCGTCCTCGGGGGGGAGCATATCGGACGCAGGTCCCAGGAAGCGCTGGCTGTAAGGATGGGCCGCAGCCGCGAGAAGCCGGTCCGTGGGACCAACCTCAAAGAGTCGCCCCGCATGCATGATGGCGGTGCGATGGGCGAGCTTGCGAATGACCGGCAGGCTTTGCGAGATGACCAGATAGGCCAGATTCTGCTCCCGCTGCACCCGCAGCAGTAAGCGCATCAACTCTTGCTGCAGCCGGGGATCCACGCCGCTGACCGGCTCATCGGCGGCGATCATCAACGGCCCCAGGGCCAGCGCCCGGGCGATGGCGATCCGCTGCTGCTGCCCGCCGGACATCTCCAATGGCGTGCGGTCGAGGAACCCCGCGGGCAGTTCGACTTGCTCCAGAGCTCGGGTCAGGCGGTCCTCCGCGTCTGGCAGCCCAACCCGGCGGATTTGCTCCCCCAACTGCTTGCGGATGGTCCGGTCCAATTCCAGGCTCTCCCTGGCGTCCTGCCGGATCATCTGCAGGCGCCGCTGGGCCTTGCGCTTGGCGTCGCCGCCCAGCTTGCCCACGTCCTGTCCGCTGAAGGTGATGCGCCCCCGGTCGTAGGGCCGCCGCAGCGCAGCGGTCTCGGCCAGGGTCGTCTTCCCGGCACCGCTGCCGCCCATGATGCCCAGGGTCTCACCGCGACGGAGGGTCAGGCTTACCCCGTCCACCGCTCGCACCGGCTTGGCACCCCAGAGTCCGAGCGGTCCCGTCGGATCGGTATGGCGAAGCACAACTACGTCTCGAATTTCAAGTAATGTTTCGTTCACGGGGATCCTCCCGTTGCGTCGAATCGACCCATCCTCGTTCGCCTTCTGGGCGAACCGTTCCTGCACAAGCCGGATACTGAGCCCCACCCACCTACGGGGACTACAGGAAGCGAAAGGGATCCTGCTCTCCCTCGGCTGCGACAACGGCGGCCTGCAGACCGCCCCGAGACAGCCGGTCCGCCAAATAGCCCACGACCTGCGGCACGACGATCACTTCCGAGTTGAAGTGCCCGATGTCGATCAGCGCCAACCCTGCGTCGGCCGCGTCCCGGGCGTCGTGGTACCCGATGTCGCCCGTGATGAGTACGTCAGCGCCGCGCCGGGCGGCGTGCGGGATGAGCATGGCGCCCGACCCGGCGCCCACCGCCACACGACTGACCACCCGCTCCGGATCGCCCACGACCCGCAGCCCGGCCAGGGCCAGCGCCTCCCTCAGTCGCAGGGCCAGAGCCTCAACGGTCGTTGGCGAAGCCAGCTGTCCGACCCGCCCGTGCCCCCGCGTCCGACCCGGGTTAACCAGCGGGTACAGGTCGTAGGCGACCTCTTCGTAAGGATGTGCGGCCAGCAGCGCCCGAACGGCCTGCTGCGTGCGCCCCTCCGGCACGATGGTCTCCAATCGCACCTCTGCGGCGTACTCCAACCGACCACGCTGCCCAAGAAACGGATGCGTGCCCTCCAGGGGCAGGAAGGTGCCCGTCCCCGGCGTCTGAAAGGAGCAGTGACTATAGTTGCCGATGTGCCCGGCCCCGGCCTCCGCCAGGGCCCCGCGCACGGCCTCCACGTGCCCCTGGGGCACGAAGGCCACGATCTTCACGTAGCGCTCCTCGCCGGCCCGCAGGAGCACATCGCCATCCACGAGCCCAGCGACCGCCGCCAGAGTGTCGTTGGTCCCACCCTGCGCCTGATCGAGGTTCGTGTGCGCGGCGTAGGCGCTGATTCCCTCCCGGACCAGGCGCTCCAGCCGCCGTCCGGCGGCCGTGTCGAAGCGCAGGGCTTTCAACGGCCGGAAGATGGGGGGATGATGGACCACCACCAGGCCGGCCTGCCCCGCCACCGCCTCCGCTACCACCCCGTCCGTCAGCTCCAGAGCCACCAGAATCCGGTCTGCGGCCCGCCCGGGGTCTCCCACCAACAGCCCCACGTTATCCCATGACTCTGCCCACTCTGGCGGCGCCAGTTCCGCCAAGTACTCAGCAACTTGGCCGACCGTTGGATTCGGCACGGGCGACGACCTCCTCCCAGAGTCTGATGCGATCCTCCAGCAAATCCACCCGCTCCCGCGCCTGCGGCCGCTCGGATCGACCGGCCCCCGCCCGTGCCCGGCGGGCCTGCTGCAGCAAAATCCCGGCGTACCGGGCCAACAGCGGCCCGCCCTTCTGCAGCAGAAACGGCCCGGCCACCAATTCCGTGGGCGTCAGCGTCATACAGCCAGGTTCCGCCACCAGGATGGCGTAGATCCGCCCGCCGTCCTCCACCAGCGCTTCGTCAACCAGGCGCCAGCCGCTGCCACACAGCCACTCGCGCAGGCGCTCTTCGCCTCCCATGGGCTGTAACACCAGGCGGTGGATCCCCCCGAGAGGCCCCGCTGCCAGGATTGTGGCGATCAGCGCACCGCCCATCCCGCAGATCGTGGCACACACGGCCTCACCGGGCACGACCGGCCCCAGTCCGCTCCCGAGACGCAGGTCGATTCGATCCGTCAGGCCCTCTGCGACTACCGTGGCCCGAGCGGCCTCCAGCGGACCGGGCATCAGGTCCGTGGCGATGGCGCGGGGCACTCTCCCCGCCCCCACCAGCCATGCAGGCAGGTAGGCGTGGTCCGTGCCAACATCGGCCAGCGGCTGGCCCGGCAGGACGTAGCCGGCCACAGCAGAAAGGCGGGGCGTCAGTATAAGCACGGCTGCTCCCCCCCTGCGAAACCTCCCTCCATTATACCCCAAGGCCCGGGTGCACCGGACGACCCACTTACGCCACGATGCAGTGCGCCCGTGGTCTGTGTACTCCTTTCGGGGCGTGTTTTCTACATTTTAGCACGCAGCTGTGACCGAACTGCTTTGCCGCGGCATTCTTGCATTCGATGCGGTCCAGCCGGAGGAGACCATTCCCTTCAAGAGTTAGTGGTAACGGAACGGTAACAGTCATTCCTGTACGATAATAATGATACGTTGTAATACTCACGCTAAATTCGCCGCAATATAAAATCCCCACACTGCTTGCAGTTTTGCAGGGTGTGGGGAGAGGCAAAGTGGAGCGCGTCTTTACGCTGTGCTCAGCTTTGCTGTTGCCATTGTCACACAGGTGAGCCCTGAAGGGGGGATGTGGATCGCCATATCTGCCGGTCTGCTGAGCGAGGTCGAGTTCCCCGACCCGATCCATGCCAGTCGCCAACATCGATGCAGACGGAGAGAACAGCTACAAAGGAGAGAACAGCTGCAGATGAAGAGATCGTTAGCTAGATTCCTTGGGGCTCTTTTGATCGGACTGTTGATCACCCCGGTGGCCGCGCAGGGCGCCGGCAAGCCCGCGCCCGACACGAGCGGGCTTCCGACCATCGCTGACACGAACGGCAACAAACTCTTCGACACCCTGGAGGAGCAGCTCAAAGTCGCCGGCGCAAACGACACATTTGACGTCATCGTCCAGTTCACAGGACCTGCGGATGCCAACGCATACGCCTCCGTGGAGCGCTCCGCAGGCCCCCTGGTCTACAAGGCGCAGTGGAACCTGGCGCTACAGGGTTTCTCCGCCACGATGACCAAGGCCAAGATCGAGGCCCTGGTCCGCATCCCGCTGGTCAAGTCCATTGAGGCTGAGATGGAGGTCCATGCCTTCCTGAATACCGCCACGAGCTGGACCGGCGTCAACCAGGCCCGGACAGATTTCGGGGTGGACGGTGACCGCGACGGCAATCCGGCCTCGTACTCGACGACCGACGTGGTGGTTGCCATCATCGACACCGGCATCGACGCCGCCCATGTGGACCTGGACGGCGGCAAGGTAGTCGGTTGGCGGGACGAGGTGAACGGCAAGACCGCTCCGTATGATGATCATGGCCATGGCACCCATGTCTCGTCGATCAGCGCGGGCACCGGCGAGGGCAACGCAGCCTATAAGGGCGTGGCGCCGGGAGCCGCTCTGGTCGGCATCAAGGTCCTGAACTCCCAGGGCAGCGGCACGACCACCCAGATCATCAACGGCATCAACTGGATGATCGCCAACAAGGCGACTTACAACATCCGGGCGGCCAATATGTCCCTGGGCGCCAGCGGCTGCGCCGATGGCACAGATTCCATCTCCACCGCCGTCAACAACGCGGTGAGCAACGGGATCATCATGCTGGTCGCGGCCGGCAATGATGGCCCGAAGGGCTGCACCATCGGCACTCCGGCTGCGGCGGCCCAGGCCATTACAGTCAGCGCCCTCTATGACCCGGGCGAGAAGGGCTGGGTCCTCGCGGAGTTCTCCAGCCGGGGTCCGACGGCCGACGGTCGCATCAAGCCGGATATCGCAACCCCGGGTCGTTACATCACCGCGGCCCAGGCGAACAGCGGCAACGCCTATATCACGTATAGCGGCACGTCGATGGCCACACCGTTCATGACCGGCGTAGTCGCCCTGATGCTGGATGCCGACAACGCCCTGACCGACGCCGGCGTGAAGAACATTCTCTACAACTCTGCCAATGTCAAGGACTTTGGCCCCGCCGGCACGGACGTGGACTACGGGTACGGCATCAACCTGTCGTACGACGTGGTCAAGGCCGCCGGCGGCTTCACCGGCAGCTTCAGCGACGGGCTCAGCCACACCTACGTGGCGGACAGCCTGGGGGCCGCCGGCCAGCAGGACCTCTGGACCATCACGGTGACAGATGCCACCAGGCCCATCGGCCTTACGATGATCATGCCGAACTGGCGGCTTCTGAACCCGGTCAAGACCGACCCGGACTTTGACCTGTACCTTCTCGATCCCAGCGGGACACAGGTGGCATCCTCCCTGGGGACCAAGCGGCAGGAGCAGATCTTGTTCCAGCCCACCGTCACTGGTACATACACCATCAAGGTGTACGCGTACAGCGGCACCGGTAACTACTTCTTCGACGCCAGTTTCCGGTAGGCAGGTGAGGGGGTCGGCTCCGCAGCCACACCCCCTCCACCCACAATCGAGAGGAGCGGATCAGCTATGCGCAAACCAGCGCGTGCCAGTCTGGCATTGGCCCTGACCCTGTTGGTTGCCGGCTTCTCCTTCCCCGCCGGCGCCCAGGGACCTGCCCT
>DAHVXO010000119.1 GCA_027356675.1 Symbiobacteriaceae bacterium
TCCACCTCACCGGGCCGGGCGGGGCGAGTCGTACATGAGACGGAGAAACGCACATCAGGGGCCTCCGCCAACAGGGCACGACAAATCGTGCCCTTTCCCACGGCAGAGGGCCCCGTGACGACCACTAACAGTCCCTTTGTCTTCATGGGCATTGCCGCTATTCGTCCTCTTCCTCGCTGGTTACGGAGACCTCCTTGGAGGTCAGCCTGTGGGCCACCGTCTCCGGTTGGACCGCGGAGAGGATGACGTGCTCTGAGTCGGTGACGACCACCGCACGGGTGCGGCGACCGTACGTGGCGTCAATCAGGACTCCCTTTTCGCGCGCTTCGGTGATAATCCGCTTGATCGGCGCCGATTCAGGGCTGACGATGGCGACAATCCGGTTGGCCGAAACGATGTTGCCGAAGCCGATATTCACCAGTTTGATATCCACCCTGGGAGTCCTCCCTGCGGCTACTCGATATTCTGGACCTGCTCCCGGATCTTCTCCAACTCGCCCTTGGCCTCGATCACTTTATTGGTAATGGCCGAGTCGTTGGCCTTGGACCCGATTGTATTGACCTCCCGCCCCACTTCCTGCACCAGGAAGTCGAGCTTGCGGCCGATGGAGTCGCCCTCGCGCAGGGTCAGCCGGAACTGCGCCACGTGGCTGCCGAGCCGTTGGATCTCTTCGGTGATGTCCGACCGATCGGCAAAGACCGCGACCTCTTGAGCGAGGCGCACCGGGTCAACGGCGTTGCCCTGGGGGAGCAGTTCGGTCAGGCGCTTCTCCAACTTGGCCCGGTACTCCGCCACCACCTGCGGGTTGCGCACGGCGGCGGCGGCAGCGAGTTCTTCCATGAAGCGAAGCCGGGTCTCCACGTCGACCACCAGGGTGGCGCCCTCGCGCTCCCGCATGGCGAGCAGGCTATCCAGACTCTGGGAGATGGCCGCCTCGAAGAGCGGCCAGAGGTCGTCGGCAGTGACCTCCCCTTCGGCTACACTGAGCACATCCGGCAATCTCGCCAGAGTATCGAGCGATAGCTCCGAATTGCTCCCGATCTCTCCCGCTAGCTCTTTCAGGGCACTATAATACGCTATTGCTAGTTCCTTGTCAACCTTGACACCACGGGCCCTGGCGGCTGCTTCGTACTGGACGAAAACATCGACGCGACCCCGGCTGACCCGGGCCAGGACGAGTTTGCGGGCGGGGTCTTCCAGGGCATTGAACTGCCTGGGCATCCGAAAAACCACCTCAGAGAAGCGGTGGTTGACGGCCTTCATCTCAACGACGATCCGCCCGAATTCACCGGAAGCCTCACCCCGGCCGAACCCGGTCATGCTGCGAGCCACGCTGGTCACTCCCTCCAGGGGACCTAGACCCTTACATGCTTCTGGATGCGCCCCAGCGCTTCCTTCAAGCGCTCCTCGCTGAGGCAAAGTGCGATCCGAATGTACCCCTCGCCGTTGGGACCGTACGCCCCGCCAGGGGTGACCACCACGCCGGCCTCTTCGAGCAGGAGCGTGGCAAAGCTGGCGCTGCTGTGGCCGGCCGGCACGGGGACCCAGAGGTAGAACGAGCCCTTCATCGGCTTGGCGTCCAGCCCAATTTCCCGGAGCCCCGCGACCGCGATATCCCGGCGGCGGGTGTAGATGGCGTTCATCTCGGCGATGAACGGATCGGCCTCAGGGCTGGTCAGCGCGGCGATGGCCGCATCCTGAATCGCCGTGTACTGGCCGGAATCCGTATTGGTCTTGATGATGCCCAGGGCGCCGATGGCGTCCTTGTTGCCGACCACGAAGGCGATCCGCCAGCCGGTCATGTTGAAGGGCTTGGAGAGGGACCAGAACTCCACGGCGACGTCCTTGGCGCCCTCGACCTGCAGGACCGACGGGGCAGTATAGCCGTCGTAAGTCATTTCGGAGTACGCGTTGTCGGAGACCAGCAGGATGTCATGCTCCCGGCAGAAGGCGACGGCCTCCCGGTAGAACTCCAGGGTGGCGATGGCGCCAGTGGGGTTGTTGGGGTAGTTAATGAACATGAGCTTGGCCTTCTTGGCCACATCGGCCGGGATGGCCTTGAGGTCCGGCAGGAAGTCGTTCGCGGCGGTCAGGGGCATCAGGTACGGGGTGCCGCCGGCCAGCCCGGTGTGGGTCTTGTAGACCGGGTAGGCGGGGTCGGGGACCAGAACATAGTCACCGGCCTCCACATAGGCCCAGATGATGTGGGCCAGGCCCTCCTTGGAACCGATGAGGGCCAGGGACTCGGCCCTGGGGTCCACATCCACACCGAAACGCTTTTTATAGAAGGTCGTGGCGGCGGTGCGGAAGGCGAACGAGCCGTCGTAGTCGGGGTACTGGTGCCACTTGGGGTTCTGGATCCCCGCGTGCATACGGTCCACGACGAAGGCAGGGGTCGGCTGGTCGGGATCGCCGATGCCCAGAGAGATCACATCCACGCCGCGGGCAATGACGGCGGCCTTCTTCTTGTCAATCTCGGCGAAGAGATAGGGGGGCACCGTGGCAATTCGTTCAGCACGCTTGGGCATTGGGGGGGTCCTCCTCTAAAAACGCTTGGCGAAGTCGCCGTCGCAGACGTACGTGGCGGGGCCGGTCTTGAAGACGTGGTTGGTGGCGGCATCCCATTCGATGTGGAGGTCGCCGCCGGGCAGGTGAATGAGGGCGGTGCGCCCGCTGTGGCCGAGCAGGTGGGAGGCTACGAGCACGGCGCTGGCACCCGTGCCGCAGGCGAGGGTGATGCCCGATCCCCGCTCCCACGTGCGCATCTTCAGTTCCGACGGGCTGATGACCTGGACGAAGTGCACGTTGGTGCGGCGGGGAAAGAGCGGGTGGTGCTCGATTTTTGGGCCAATGGTCGCGAGGTCAACGGCGTCCACATCAGCGGTGTAGATCATGATGTGAGGGTTGCCCATGGAGACTGCGCTGATCTTGTACTGATGACCGGCGACCGTGAAGGGTTGGTCGAGGACGGTCTCGGTATCGGGGCCCGTCATGGGGATCTGACTGCGCTGCAGGCGCGGCTCGCCCATGTCAACCCGGACGCTCTCGACCACGCCTGTCGCGTCCAGACGGATCTCGGGGATGATGGTGCCCGCCAGGGTGTCCACTTTGAACGTGGTTTTGGTGGTGAGACCCCGGTCGTAACAGTAGCGAGCGAAGCAGCGGATGCCGTTGCCGCACATTTCGCCTTCGGAGCCGTCGGCGTTGAACATGCGGAAACGGAAGTCATGGCGGTCATCCTTGGGGGGCAGGATGACGATCAGGCCATCGGCGCCCACGCCGAAATGCCGGTCGCTGACAGCGATCGAGAGGGCGGGAAAGCGGTCCTCAGCGATCCCTTCCGCCAGGTTGTTCAAATAAACGTAGTCGTTCCCCAGACCTTCCATCTTGGTGAATCGCAAGACCGTAACCTCCCGGACGCTACCTGCCGAATCTACATGTCATGTGAATCATTTTAGCGATGTGGCAGAGGTGGTGTCAAACACCAATTGGGGTTCACGCCGCGTCGGAGGCAGGCGGGAAGGGGCGCAGGCGGCCGTATGGCTACAGCGAGCGGTGGCGTAAGCACGACGCAAGACAGCCACCGATGCCTCGGTGGCTATCTTGCTGTCGGGTCGGCAACGGGATTGTCCGTGCCCGGGCCGCGGCCGGCGCTAAGTCAGTGCTCTTCCCGGACGGGGGCGCCGGTCCGGTCGGCCAGGCCCACGATCATCCAAATGGCGGCGATGCCGATTGCGGCGTATACGATCCGGCTCACGGGCGCCAGTTGGCCGCCGAAGAGGGCCGCAACGAGGTCGAATCTGAAGAACCCGATCAAGCCCCAGTTGAGGGCCCCGATCAGAACGAGGGTCCGGGCAAGCCACATCATGTGCTGTCTCTTCCTTTCCATGGCCCGGCGTCAGTTACTAGGATGAGCGAGCAGCGACCGCAGCATACAACTGCGGCCGCTTCCGTTTACAGGTTGGTTACCGGGGCGGCCTGGCGCCGCTGGGCGGGAGCACAGTCGGGGAAATGCCGGACGCCCCAGGGGCGGTCCCGGCTGCGCCGGGAGCGGCGGGACCAGGTCCGCCGGTCCAGGCGACCGTAGACTTCCGGTTGACCGTGATGAGGTCGTCCATCAGGTCCGTGACCGGGACGCCCCGCCGGATGCTCTGGGTCACCCGGGCCAGACGGGCCCGGTCGTTCTCATCTGTGACCACCCGAATTTGCACGATCCGGGTGCAGGCCGTCCGGATCCGGTCCAGGGCGGACGAGCCAGTGGGGGCCGCCGGAGCCGGGCCAGGGGTCACGACACCGGTGGTGCCCCGGGCGCCGGTGGTCACGCCGCCGGCGGGCGCCGTAGCCCCAGGGGTAGTCATAACGCCGTCAGTGGTCGGGAGTGAGACCAGGGCCACATTCCCGATGATCGCACCATTCGCGGTAATCTCAGTTCCCGTGGTGGCTGCGGTGGTGCCGGTCGCGCCGGGAGTCGTCACCCCAGTGGTGCCCGGGGTGGTGCCCGGCGTCGCGCCCGGCGTCGCGCCCGGGGTCGTCATTCCGGTGGTGTCCGTAGTGCCTGGCGTAGTAACGCCGGTTGTGGTCCGGCCCGTGGTACCCGGGACGGTGATGCCGATGGTTCCCATAGTGGTCGGCGCGTTGCCCAGAGCCACGGCGCAAGCGTCCTCAACACCGGTGGTGGAGCTCACGTTGTTCGTCGGGGGTACGGTGGGAGCAGGGCTGCGCTGGGGTCCCGCAGCGCAGCCCGCCGCGAGCATGAGGGTGGCAGCGGCCAGGCTAATGCGCTGCACGGTTGATCGCTTCATGCCAGGTCTCCTTTCAAGGCTACATACGTGGCATTAGCCTGACCGCTGAGCCGTGATTCTATGCCTCCTCCTGGGTTTCGCGACGGACCCGGAGCGAATGCCTGATCAGCAGGAATCGCCTGGCTGCTACGAGCAGTTCGCCGAGACCGCCGGCGATGAGCACAACGGTCCACTGGGGCGCATCGAGCGGACTGGTGCCGAACACCGCCGCCAGCGGCGCCCAGTAAAGCGCCAGCAGCAAGGCGGAGAGTGAACTGGCGACGGCCGCCACCAGCCACGGATTGCCAAAGAGACCGTTGTCGAAAATCGACCGCCGCTCGGAACGGCAATCAAAGACGTGGATGAGCTGGGCCACCACCAGCGTGGCCAGGGCCATGGTCCGCGCTGCTTGCAGGGTAACGGGATCGGCCAGGGGCCCCGCCCCGGGCGTGCGTGGGGCGGTGAAAACGCACCAGAGGAAGGCGCCCAGGGTACCCAGGCCGATCAGGACACCGCGCCCCAGGATCTTGATGCCCAGGCGCCGGGAGAAGACGCCCTCGTTGGGGCGGCGCGGCGGACGGTCCATCACATCGGGTTCACGGGGGTCGATGCCCAGGGCCATGGCGGGGAGCCCGTCGGTCACAAGGTTGACGAAAAGGATCTGGATAGGCAGGAGCGGCAGCGGCAGGCGCATCACGGCGGCCAGGAACATGGTGAGGACTTCGCCGGTGTTGCAGGCCAGGAGGTAGCGGATGAACTTGCGGATGTTGTCATAGATCCCCCGCCCCTCCTCCACCGCCGCCACGATCGTGGCGAAGTTGTCGTCGGCGAGAACCATGGCGGAGGCCTCCTTGGTCACGTCCGTGCCTGTGCGGCCCATGGCGATGCCGATGTCCGCCTCTTTGACTGCGGGTGCGTCGTTGACGCCGTCACCGGTCATGGCGACGATCTCCCCCAGGGACTTGAAGGCCCGCACGATGCGAAGCTTGTGCTGGGGCGAGACCCGGGCGAAGACCCGCACGGTGCGGACGGCCTCCACCAGGGCAGCATCAGACATGAGGTCCAGCTCACGGCCGGTCACGGCCTGGCCCTCGGGACCGGTGATACCCAGTTCACGGGCCACGGCCAGAGCAGTCGCGGCGTGGTCCCCGGTGATCATGACTGTGCGGATAGATGCCCGGTGGGCGGCCTGGACCGCCCGCCGTACTTCCGGACGAGGCGGGTCGATCATCCCCAGCAATCCAACGAAGACCAGGTCGTGCTCGAGCAACGCCCCGGCGCGGTCGGGGTCCCGGTCGGCGCCCAGGGCGGCGTCCGTCCCATCCGGCAAGGGCCGGACGGCCACGCCGATGACCCGGAGCGCTTGCCCGGCCATCCGTTCATTCTCGGCAAGGATGGCCTGGCGCATGGGCTCTGTCATAGGCTGGAGCTTGCCATCCCGGAAGATCTGGGTGGAGAGATCGAGCACCGTGTCCGGCGCCCCCTTGACGTAGAGGGCCAGATCTCCCCCCTCACCACGGGCCAGCACGGCCATCCGCCGGCGCTCGGACTCGAAGGGGATCTCAAGCAGCCGGGTGTAGCTCTGGCGCAGACGCTCGGGGCGGTAGCCGGCCTTCCAGGCAGCAACGACCAGGGCACCCTCGGTGGGGTCACCCTGGACCGTCCAGGTGGTAGCTCGTGACTTTGCCGCTGTGGCGCGCCCGAGCAGCCCCCGCCTGCCCCTGACTGCGGGCACCATCACGGCGTTGGAGCAGAGGGCGGCCGCCTTGAGTGCCAGCCCCAGTGAGGGCGCCTCCAGCGGACGAATCGCCGCCCCGCCGGCGGTGCGGAAATCGCCGCTCGGGTTGTATCCGTCGCCGCTCACCTCATAGCGCTGACCCCCGGCCCAGGCAGCCCGCACCATCATCTCGTTTTTAGTAAGGGTTCCTGTCTTGACGGAACATACGTCTCCACTATAGGTTCCTGGAGGTTCGGCGGGAACTTGAGGTCAAAGTCGATCACGCCATCGCGCATCACCCGGATGCCCCGGTGTCCGACCAGAAGCGTCAGTGCCTCGCGTTTCTCCGCCAAGGTAATGCGATTGGCGATGGCACCCTGCAGATAGGCCTGAATCGCCTCCACCGAGAGGGAAATCGGCGATTGGGCACGGAGTTCGGCCACCTGGGCGTTCGCCTGGAGCAGCCGGTCGTCGAGCCCCCGGCGTTCGCTCTCCAGGCGCTGGAGCTGCTGCTGCCAGAGATATTCCGGCAACTTGCCTTCAGCGAACGCGGTGGTCAAGGTCATCGACTGTTGTTGGAGTTGCTCGGTCCGCTTTTGCAGGCGCCGAACCGCGACTTCGGCTTCGGCCAACTGCGGGCCTACGTCTGCCTTCATACGCGCGCGGAGTTCCGCAATCCGGCTTGGGCTGGACGCGGTCTCCGTGAGCGTCGTCCAGATCAGCTTCTCCAGGTCTGGTCCACGCAGGTATGGGAAGGACTCGCACGCAGTCCCTTCACGGGTACGGCGTTCGCTAAACCTGCTAAGACAGGTGTAGTAGGTGTAGCTCTGCTTGCCGGTCGTCCGCCGCCCGCTGAGCGACGAGCCGCATTCACCGCAGCGCAGGAAACCAACAATCAGGTCCTTGCCCGCCTCATTGGCCTGGCGCCCGCCGTAGGTCTTGTTCTGCTTCAGAAGCGCCTGGACCTGATCCCAGGTCGCCCTGTCCACGATGGGTGCGTGGGCCCCGTGGACCACGGTCCACTCCTCTGGACGGTGCACCTGGGACGCCTTGTTGAGGCTGTGGCTCCGTTTGTTATATGTGAAATCCCCGACATAGCAGGGGTTGGTGAGCATCTGATGAATGGCCGCCGTTGCCCAGATAGTCTTGGGCCCGGGCACCCCCACCCGGTTGAGCTCCTGGGCGACGCTGCCGCAGCCCCCACTCTCACGCGCCAGGCGGACATAGGTGGTGAAGACCAACTGGGCGACCTCAGCCGCTGAGAGACCGTTCCACCAGAGACTCTGGTCTGGCTCGTAGATACCGGTTTCGCCGGCGACGAAGCCGAAAGGCACCTTGCCCCCTGTATAACGTCCTGTCTCGGCCCGCTTGGTTTTGCCCAGCATGGCGTTTTGGATGATGTTCTGGCGGACAAACTTGCCGATGGCGCCGAGTATGGTCAGCATCAACTCCCCGGCCGGGTCGCTGGCATCCACGGCCTCGGTGACAGACCGGAGCTTGATGCGGCGGTTCTCCAGTTCCCGGACCAGCGCGAGCAGGTCCACAGGGTCGCGGCTGAAGCGGTCGACCCGGAAGATCAGGACGACGTCGAAGCGGCTTTGCCGCGCGTCTTCGATCAGACGCAGCAGGTCCTTACGGTGGGTCGTGCTACCCGATTGGCCGCCGTCGCGGTAGGTCTCGGCGACCACCATCTCTTCGCGCTTGCAGAACTCGCGCAGGATCTCTTCCTGGAAGGCCAGGGAGTACCCGTCCCGGACTTGTCCTTGCGAGGAGACGCGAACATACAGTGCGGCTCGTTTCACCGGCGCATCCCTCCGGTAACATTCTATCCGATTTTTGTAAGGAAATACAAGACCATCCTGGCGCTGGCGCTCGAGGAGGCTCCAAATGGAGCCACGGATTTTCAG